>CAMOUE010000079.1 GCA_946626265.1 uncultured Eggerthellaceae bacterium
CCGGCAGTAGTATTAGCGCACTTCTAGCATATGCTGCCATGCCTGTGAATTCGCGACATAATAACGAAGATGTGCGTCGATCGAGAGGGCTCATTGGCAGAAAAACCAAGAAGTGCCATCGCACAACTCTGTTATCTTGCCATCCGACAACGCACATCTTCAATATTATGCCGCGAGTATACGGGCATGGCAGCATATGCTAGAAGTGCGTCGTTGTCCAGGAACCGCTAGGCCGAAAACGAGAGATGTGCGTCGTTTTCCAGGAACCGCAAGGCCGAAAACGAGAGATGTGCGTCGTTTTCCAGGAACCGCTAGGCCGAAAACGAGAGATGCGCATCGTGCGACACGTTGCGCCGCCCAGCCGTCATTCGTTGGATTTCAGGCTCTCCACCATGTCGATACGCGCGAGCTTGGGGAGCATCAACGCCATCGACACGGCCGAGAACGCGAGGGTGAGCGCAAACGCGTACGCGTAGCTCGGCGAGTGGATGCTGCGCCCGAACATGACCTGGTCGACTTCGGCCGTCGTCACGACGAATCCCTCGAGCACGACTCCGAGCGCAAGCCCGACCAGCGCCCCGAGCACCGAGAGCAATGCGATTTCCCTGAAAATGTATGCGTTGGTCTCGCGCCGCGTGAACCCGAGCACCTTGAGCGTCGCGATTTCCCGTATCCGCTCCTCGATGTTGATGTTGGTCAGGTTGTACAGCACGATGAACGCCAGCGCGGCCGCCGAGACGACGAGCACGACCACGATCAGGTCCACAGAGCGCAGCATGGTGCGATACGTGTCGATCGTCTCGTCGTTGTACGTGAGCGTTTTCACCGTATCGAGCGAGCGAACGACCCCGTCAAGCTGCTCGCGTAGCGCAGGATCGGTGGCGATGTTCGCGTACACGGCATTGAGCTCGGGCTTCTTGCCAACCACTTGCTCGTACGTCTCCTCGGACAAATACAGGTAGTTGTATATGTAGTTCTCGAACAACCCGCCGACCTCGAACTCGTATACCGTTGTCGTCGCATTTCCGAGCGCGTCCTGCGGACAGACGCTCACGGTGTCGCCCACACCGACGCCGAGCTCCTGCGCCATCTTCTCGTTCAGTAGGACGGACCCGTCTTCGAGCCCGAGCGGTTCGTGGGTCATGCGGTCGCGGACGGTCTTCATCGTGAAAAAAGCCTCGGGATCATGGGGAACGACGATGTCGATCCGCTTGTCTTGCGCGCGGGGCCCGCCGGCAAGCATCGTCTCGGTGAAGGCCTCCGTCTCAGATTCGATAGCCCCCGTCTCGCGGAGGACCGCAAGCGCCCCCTCGCGTTGCTCGTCGTTGATCTTGTCCTTGAGGGAGACGACGGCATTGTGGTGAATTATATCGCCGTATTGAATATCGATGATGTCGTTGATGGCATCGTGCAACCCGAAGCCCGTCAAGAGCAGCGCCGTGCAACCGGCGATACCGATGACGGTCATGACAAGGCGCTTCTTGTAACGGAAGAAGTTTCGGCACGTCACCTTCCACGTGAACGTAAGACGGCTCCACACGGGCCCGATCCGCTCGAGGACGATGCGCTTGCCCGATTTCGGAGCGCGCGGGAGCATCAGCGACGCGGGTTTCTCGCGTAGGGTCGCCATGGCAGACGCGCCCGTCGCGAATAGGACCACGCCGATTGCGAGGCCCGCGGACAGCAGTGCGAGCGGGACGTCGACAGGCAACGGGCCGGTCGGGACGTAGTACATGATCGCATAAGCGTTCATGATCACCCCGGGAAGCACCTTCGACAGCACCGCTATGCCAAGAATCGACCCCGTCACGCTTGCGAGCAACACGTAGGCAGCGTATTTCCACGTAATGCGGCCACGTGAATACCCAAGCGCCTTGAACGTCCCGATAAGCTGCCGCTCCTCGTCAACCATGCGCGTCATGGTCGTGAGCGCGACCAGCGCCGCCACCAAGAAGAAGATGAAGGGGAAGATGCTCGCAATCCGATCGACGCGCCGGGCGTCTGCAGTGAACGACGACATGCCGGGGTTCTTCGAACGCCCCATGACGAGCCACTCGGGTTTCTCGGGCTCGTCAATCTGCGCCTGGGTATGCGTGAAGCGATACTCGGCCAAATCCATGAGGCCCGAGTACGACGTCGCCCTGTCGTACAGCTCGTCGGTCATGGACTCGAGCCTCGCCTCGCAGCGCTCGGCGGCTATCGACTCGACCTCGCCTATCGACGAGTCGACGAGCTCGTCGTAGTCCTTCTCCCCGTATCGGCGCTCGCGCGCGCCGACGACGGTCGCACAGGCATCCGTATACGGAAAACGGGCTGAGAAGCTGTCCTCTCCGACATAGAGCACCTGTTGAACGACGCCCGAACCAAGGGAGCTCGGATCGATCGCCGCCGACGAGACGTAGTACGGCATATGGGCGCGCCCGACGACCGTGAGGCCTTTGACCGAGAACGTGTCTGTCAGCCTCGACGTTCCCTGCTCGAACGTAATGCGCGACCCGAGTGCTATCTCCTGACTGAGCACCCTGTCTGCCGAGATCACGCACTCTTCCGGGCTCTCGGGCCATCGCCCTTCACTCAATATGAGCCTGTTCAGGTACGACGAATCGTCCGATTCGACGTATACGCCCCCTTCGGCGACGGCCGTCGTCGCCGAAGGCGGGAACGAGTGGATGCGGGTCGTGTACCGCGAACCGTCGACCTCGGCGAGCACGTCGGCTTGCTTGCCGCCCATAACCGATTCGACCGACGCGAGCTCGCGAATCGCCTCGAGGTCCGCTTCCTCGAGGCCCGCCGTCGAGACGATGCGAACATCGTAGGTCCTCGTCGCGTCAAGGTAGCGGTCGAGGGCGATATCCATGTCGGGTGCTGTCATGCGAAGCCCGGCGTAGAACCCGGCCCCAAGCGCGACGATTGCGAGCAGGGCCAAGAAACGCCCCGGCTTTCGCGTGATGGAACGGAACAGTTCCTTGGAAAAGGCGCTCATGCGACGCGCCCCCCGACTGGGACGGTTCCGGGATGTCGTTGCGCTGAGCGACGACCGGCTAAAGCGACATGTGGCAAAGCTACCATTCGAGCGTTTCCGCCGACAGCGGATGCGCGTTGACGCGTATGTCGGTCGCCTTGCCCTCGCGCACGTTGATCACACGGTCCGCAATGGCGGTGAACGCCTGGTTGTGCGTGATGAGCACGACGGTCTTCCCCGTCTCGGCGCACGTCGTCTGAAGCAGGCGGAGAATCTGCTTGCCGGTATTGTAGTCGAGCGCCCCGGTCGGTTCGTCTGCCAGCAACAGCTTGGGATTCTTCGCAAGCGCACGCGCGATGGCGACGCGTTGCTGCTCGCCCCCGGATAGCTGCGCGGGAAAATTGTCGAGGCGATGACCCAGGCCCACTTGCTCGAGCACGGTCGCGGCATCAAGGGGATTCTTGCATATCTGGCTCGCAAGCTCGACGTTCTCCTTGGCCGTAAGGTTCTGGACCAGGTTGTAGAACTGGAACACGAAACCGATGTCGTAACGGCGATAATACGTGAGCTTCTTCTCGTCGAAGCCCGACACGAGCTGCCCGTCGAGCGTTATCGTGCCCGAAGTGCATGAGTCCATCCCGCCGAGCATGTTGAGCAACGTCGTCTTGCCGGCGCCGGAAGGCCCGACCACCACGACGAATTCGCCCTGTTCGATATCGAAGGTCATTCCCGAGACGGCCGCCACCTCAACCTCGCCCATCTGGTACACCTTGCACACGTCGCGAAACTCGACAAACGCCATGAAAGCCTCCAACCTTGCCGTGTAACCCGTATCATAGCCGAATTCCGCCCCATAGACGAACGGGACGCCAGCATGGAGGACGTCCCGTTAGAGAAAGCGCTATCGGCTCAACCGGCTACACGGAGCTCTCGATGCGGCGAAGGTGCTGCTCGCCGACTTCCGCGAGCTGTTGGAAGTCGTCTATGGTCTTGCGGATGCGGGGCAACGCCTCCTGCTTGTACGTGCTGATATCATCGAGCGCCTGGATCGTGTCGGCAAACGATTGCTGTAGCGTTTCGACCGAAATGCTCGACTCGCCGGCCTGGCGCTGGATCTCGCCGCCCTGCTCGCGCAGCATTCTCGAAGTTGCGGCGATCATCGCGTTAGTGGACTCGTTGAGCGCTTGGACCTTGTCGAGGACGATCTTCTGGTTGTACAGCGCGCCTGCGACCGTGACGGCAACTCGCAGTGCCGATACGGTGACGTGCTCCGCGCGGTCGACCGCGCGGATGAGCTCGGAATTGTTGCGGCGAAGGACGTTCATGGAGACGATGCCCTGCTGGTTCACTACGAGCAGCTGCTGGAAGTCCGAGATCTTCTGCCGCAGCGGGAACAGCACCTCTTCCTCCACGAACTGAACGCGCTCGAGATCGGCGGTGCCTGAAGCGCGCGCAGTCTCGCAAGCCTCGCTCAGGTAGGCGTCGAGGTCGAGCGCAATCTCAATCTGCTGGTTGAGCTGCTTCGTCAACTCGCGCATCGCCGATTCCTCGAGCTCGAGCGTCACGTTGTCGTTCTTGAGCGTGACCTTGCCGTTTTCGAGCGACTCGACGATGGAGGCGATTTCGGCGTCTGCTGACTTGTAGCGTTCGAAATAACGGCGCACCGGATTGAACAGCTTGCCGAAGCGGCTCGTGTTCGAGAAGTCGATGCCCTTCGGGTCGAGGTCGCGCATCTTGATGGCGAGGTCCTCGAGGCTCTTGGCGACCTCCCCCGTTTCGCCGCCCTGCTTTCCGAGGGTCTGCATGCGGCGCGCGAGCATCTCGTTCTTGGTGGCGGACTTGAATGCGATGTCCTCGCCGAGGCCTTCGATTGCCTGGGTTATCTCGCGTTTTGCCTCCATGGAATCCATGTCCACGGTCATGATCTGCTGGCCTCGCTCGACCGCCTTCTCGTCGATCAGCTCGGCATGCTCCTCGGTTACCGCAAGCTCTTTCGAAACCTCTTCCTTAGTTTGCTCGGGATCGGGGATACTTAGGTCGAAAGCCATCGAAGACTCCTTTCTCGCCTGCGCGGAAGCCACTCGCGCATCGTCATGTTGCCACCCGGCAGCTTCCCGCCGAATAGCGCCGCTACCGCTAACGGTAGTATTTCGTCTCGTTGATCAGATCGTTTATCTCCTCGAGCATTCGCGTGTTCTTCGTCTCGTGCGCGGTCGCCTCGAGCTGCCCCATCTCCACTCCGAACTTGTCGAGTTCGAGCAGCAGGCGTTCGTTCGTCGAGATGATGCTCCGCATATCGTTGAGGCTCGCCTCCATGACGTAGATCTTCTCCTGGCGCAGGTCTTCGGGAATCGCGTTGCGCTTGAACAGGCTTCCCATGTTGCCGCGCTTCATGCGGTTGTAGTCCTCGACGTCGAACGTTTGAATTCGCTTTGCGAGCAATGCGCTGTTATGCGCGACCGCCTGCGTGACCGACTCGACGACTTCCGTGAACTTCTGCCAGCTCAAGCTTCCCTCTTGGAATTTTCCGCCGATGGTCGCATACAGGTTGTTTCGCTTGCGCTCCGCGCTCTCGAGTTCGGCGATGCCGCTTTGCGCGAGTTGGCCTACGACGGAGATTTTCTCGTACTCGTGAAGGGCGAGCTTGATGTCCTCAACCGACACGTCGCTGCTGCCCGCCGTAAGCCGTTTCGCGGCTCGAGACGCTTTAAGGGCCTTGGCGTTGACCTTTACGGTCTGGTACCCGATGAGCGCCGCGCATATCACGCTGAGCGCCGCCTTGATGAAGTTCGGATCGAGCGGGCTCAACGCCAGGTTGAAGGGGGAATAGAGCAGTATGACGAGTATCGCCATTACCACATCGAACGCTATGACCCGATTCCACTTGACCACGTGACGGCCTCCCAACTCTCGTGGACGGTACCAATGTACCAGATTCGCCGGTCTCGGGAATCTTTCGTCATTGTATCGTGAAACGCAAAGGGACGCCCCATGGGCGTCCCTTTTCAACGAGCGTATGCTCGCGCATGTGGTTACGAGGCGAAAATCTCGATGGTCTCGCCCTCGGCGATGGTGACCATGGCCTTCTTCCACTGACGCGTCTTGCCGGGGACGGCGCGCACGCGCTTGACCTTCGGCTTGACGTTGATGGTGTTGACCTTCTTGACCGTCACGCCGAAGAGCTCCTCGACGGCCTTCGCGATCTCGATCTTGTTCGCGTCGCGGGCGACCTCGAACGTGTACTTGTTCATCTCGATCATGTCGTAGCTGTGCTCCGTGATGATCGGGCGGATGATGATGTCGCGTGCGTCCTTCATTACGCCATCGCCTCCTCGAGTTTGCGCAGCGCCTCTTCTTCGAAGATGAGGTACTTGTTGTCGAGCAGCTCGTAAACGTTCTCGTAGCCGGACGGCACGATGTCGACGGTCGGAATGTTGCGGAACGAGAGGAACGCGTTGACGTTCTCGTCGTTTACGACGACCGTGCAACGGCCTTCGACCTCAAGCGCCTTCAGCATTGCGACGGCGTCCTTCGTGCGCGGCTTCTCGAACTCGATCTTGTCGACCACGATCAGCTGCCCGTCGGCCAGCTTGGCGGAAAGCGCCGAGCGGATGGCCAGCTTGATTTCCTTCTTGTTGACCTTGAAGGCGTACGAGCGCGGATGCGGTCCGAAGACCACGCCGCCGCCACGCCAGTGCGGCGCGCGGATCGTACCCTGACGAGCACGGCCGGTGCCCTTCTGGCGGAACGGCTTCTTGCCGCCGCCGCGAACCTGGCCGCGGGTCTTCGTCTCGTGCGTACCGGCACGCCAGCCTGCACGCTGCATGCGCACGACCTGGTGCATGACCGGAACGTTCGGCTCGATGCCGAACACGGAGTCGGCGAGTTCGGCCGTGCCGGCCTTCTTGCCCTCCGCGGTTTTGATATCGATAGTTGCCATTAGTCCCTAACTCCTTACCAGTTTCCGTTGCCGGCAACGCGGACGCGGACGATGCCGTTCTTGCCGCCGGGGACAGCGCCCTTGACGAGGATGAGGTTCAGGTCCTCATCGACGCGGACGACCTCGAGGTTCTTGACGGTCACGCGATCGCAGCCCATGTGGCCCGGAAGGCGAACGCCCTTCAGGACACGGGACGGCGTGGCGCACTGGCCGATGGAACCCGGCGCACGGTGGAAGTGCGCGCCGTGACCACCCGGGCCGCCGCCGAAGCCATGACGCTTCATGACGCCGGCGAAGCCCTTGCCCTTCGAGATGCCGGTCACATCGACCTTGGCGATCTCGGCGAACTCGGCAACCGTCTGCTTGTCGCCGGGCTTGTACTCGCTCGCGTCCTCGACGCGAACCTCGCGGAGATGGCGGCAGGGCTCGACGCCGTACTTGGCGTAGTGGCCGCGCATCGGGTTCGTGACCTTCTTGTCCTTGATGGCACCGAAGGCGAGCTGAACGGCCTCGTAGCCGTCCGTGTCGGCCGTCTTGACCTGGCACACGGTGTTGGGCTCGGCCTGGATGACCGTGATGGCCATGACCTTGTCGTTCTCGTCGAACAGCTGGGTCATGCCGATTTTCTTGCCGTAGATTGCATTAATCATGTGCGACACCCCTTACAGCTTGATCTCGATGTCGACGCCTGCCGGAAGGTCGAGACGCATCAGGGAATCCACCGTGTTGGGCGTGGGCTCCAGGATGTCGATAAGGCGCTTGTGGGTGCGCATCTCGAACTGCTCGCGGGAATCCTTGTCGACATGCGGCCCGCGGACGACGCAATACAGGTTGCGCTCGGTGGGCAGCGGAATGGGACCGGATACTTTTGCGCCCGTCTTCTGAGCGGTATCGACGATGAGCTTCGTGGACTGATCCACGATCTCATGGTCGTAGCCCTTCAGGCGGATGCGAATCTTCTGATTAGCCACTTTCGTTTCCTCCAATTTACCTGGGCTTCGCTCTTAGGCGTTGCCGCCGGCCTTGCTGACGATTTCCTCTTGCACGCTCTTCGGCACGGGCTCATAGCTGTCGAACTGCATCGTGTACATTGCGCGGCCCTGGGTGCCGGAACGAAGGTCGGTCGCGTAACCGAACATGTTGCCCAGCGGAACCTTCGCGCTGATGACAGTCGTGTTGCCACGGCTCTCCTGGCCTTGGATCATGCCACGGCGGCTCGGGATGTCGCCCATGACGAAGCCGAGGTACTCCTCGGGAGTCTCGACCTCGACGGCCATGACCGGCTCGAGGATGACGGACTTGCCGCGCTTGAGGGCTTCCTTGATGGCCATCGAGCCAGCGACCTTGAACGCCGCCTCGGAGGAGTCGACCTCGTGGTAAGAACCGTCAACCAGCTCGACGCGCACGTCCTCGACGGGATAGCCGGCCAGAACGCCGGAGTTGAGCGCCTCTTGGATGCCCTTGTCGACCGAGGGGATGTACTCCTTCGGCACGACGCCGCCGACGATCTTGTTCTCGAACTTGTAGCCCTCACCAGGCTCTGCGGGGTACATGTTGATGACGACGTCGCCGTACTGGCCGCGACCGCCGGACTGGCGGACGAACTTGCCCTGAACGTTGAGAGCGGGCTCCGTGGCCTTCTCGCGGTAGGCAACCTGCGGCTTGCCGACGTTCGCCTCGACCTTGAACTCGCGCAGCAGGCGGTCGACGATGATCTCGAGGTGAAGCTCGCCCATGCCGGCGATGATCGTCTGGCCCGTTTCCTCGTTGGTGGAAACGCGGAACGTCGGATCCTCTTCTGCCAGCTTGCGCAGCGCGTCCTCGAGCTTCGTGCGGTCGCCCTTAGACTTCGGCTCGACGGCGATGTCGATGACCGGGTCGGCGAACTCCATCGACTCGAGGATGACCGGATGGGACTCGTCGCAGAGCGTGTCGCCCGTGCCGACGTCCTTCAGGCCAACGACGGCGACGATGTCGCCAGCCGAGATCTTGTCGATGTCGATACGCTGGTTGGAGTGCATCTGCAGAAGACGGCCGATACGCTCCTTCTTGTCCTTCGTCGCATTGATGACGTAGCTGCCCGAATCGAGCGAGCCCGAGTACACGCGAAGATACGTGAGCTTGCCGACGTACGGGTCGGTCATGATCTTGAACGCCAATGCGCTGAACGGAGCTTTCGGATCGCTCGGACGCTCTTCCTCGGCCTCGGTCTTGGGGTTGATGCCCTTGATGGCGGGAACGTCGACCGGGCTCGG
>CAMOUE010000080.1 GCA_946626265.1 uncultured Eggerthellaceae bacterium
CTACGGACGCATCTGCATCGGATGCACCCGTGCAGCTTCAGATATTTGCCGCCAACTCCCTCGAACAGGCCATGCCGCTCGTTCAGGAGCTCTACTCGAAGCAGCACCCCAACGTGACGTTTGCCGACTCGCAGTTCAAGGCGTCAGGAGACCTTGTCCAGGAAATCCAGGCAGGCGCGAGCGCCGATATACTCATCACGGCTTCGAAGGCGACGATGGACGATGCCGAAGCCTTCATCGTCCGCGAATCGCGCGTGACCATGTTCGGCAACGATCTCGAGGTGTGCGCGGCGAAGGGCAGCGGGCTGACCATCGACGACCTCACCGACCTTAAATCTGACGAGTTCAAGCGCATCGCCATCGGCGACCCCGGTTTCGTGCCCGCAGGCAAATACGCCAATCAGTCGCTGTACTCGGCCGATACGTCCGAACCGCTCTACACGAGCGCCGAAGGGGAGGGCGGTGCGTACGATCCGAGCATCGCAGACAAGATCTCGGTTGCAAACCAGGTCGGTACGTGTGCCCAATGGGTTGCCAGCGGGAATTGCGACGTCGGCTTCGTGTACACGTCGGACCTCTACCGCTACGATGGTGTGGTGAGTATTTACACTGTTCCCGAGACGATGCACAAGGTGATCACGTATCCGGGCGCTGTCCTGGCGGATTCCAAGAACCAGGAAGCTGCAGAAGCGTTCCTTAAGTTCTGCATGACCGATCCCGATGCCTTGGCCATATGGCAGGACAATGGGTTCGAGCTCAAGTAGGGTTCGACGTGGCGCATTCGGGAGAAGAGGCGAGGCGAGCTCCATCTCTCCCTTGCTGATCGCACTCTTCGCGTGCTTCTACATGGTGATGCCGTGCGCTGCCGCATGGGCGCAGCCCGTATTGTCGGCGGATGGCGATGCGGCGATCGATGAGGATGCGGGACTTGGCATCACCAGCTTTCATCGGGCGAAGAAGGGCAGTGGCGCCGAGCTTCCCGATGGCCGGCAGGTGGGTTACCGCTACATCACGGGAGCTGTGGACAATATCGTCTTGGTGTTCGCGCGAGATGTCGCCGTCTTGTACGTTCCTGACCAAGCGTGTCGGCGTTTGGACATCGATTTGGGGGATGAGGGCGTGAAATCCCCGATCATCAGCCTGATCGAGTTGCTTGACGAGAAGAACGCCGATGGGGCGGCGCCGCTCGAGTCGCTCGACGTGGAGCTCGTCGTCACGAGCGCCCGGGAGGTGGAGGTGGGTCCGTACCGTTTCAGTTTCGCGGTCGAGTCGTCCGGTCGCACGTACGCGGTTGTCGATTGGCCGGAAGGGCAATCGGTTTCGACGTCGGGGTGGTTCTGCGACTACGGGTCGCTTGTAGCGGGCGCCGATGCGGGGGTCGTGGCCGAGCGCACGGTCGCAGACGAGTTGAGCCTGTTCGCGGAGGATTTCGATGCGAGCCCGCTGTTCGTCTCGCTTCGCACGTCGCTGGCGGCGCTTCTGGCCGTCGTGGTGATCGGGACGTCGTCGGCGTGGCTCGCGTTGCGTTTCAATCGACGTCTGCAGAGCGTAGTCGACACGTTGTTCCTCGTGCCCATGCTGCTTCCACCGTCGGCATGCGGCCTGGTGCTCGTGTATGTGTTCGGAAAGAACAGCGTGACCGGTCAGTGGCTCATTGCGCATGGGATTAACTTGCCGTTCACTTGGCAGGCAGCCGTGATCGCAGCTGCGGTCGTGTCGGTGCCGTACATGTACCGCTCCGCCCGCGGGGCTTTCGAGGGGGTCGACCCGGAATTGCTCGACGTGGCTCGCACGCTAGGCTGGTCGGAAGTCCGCATCTTTGTACGCCTTGCCGTGCCGCTAGCCCTGCCATCGCTGATGGCAGGGCTCGTGCTCTCGTTCTGCCGCGCGCTCGGCGAGTTCGGGGCGACGGTTTTCTTTGCCGGAAACTACGCAGGCGTGACCCAGACGATACCTCTTGCCATTTACTACGATTGGATGGCAGGCGACACGGTGACCGCAGCGCTCTGGGTAGCGGTCACGCTCGTGTTCACGTTCGTGTTCATGATGGTCATGCGGCGGTTGTCCGACTAGCTCCGCGATGTGGATCGGGTCGGTTGAATGGAGGCTTCAGTGTTTGGCGGTTCGAAACGATATGGTCGGAACGGCCTTCTCGCAATAGCGCTGCTGTTCGTTCTCGCGTGCCCCGTTATCGGGTGCTCCGTGCCCGCCCATGAAGGGTCGGCAGCTTCCGGCAGCGCGACAGCGGACAGCGCGGCGATCGAGGGCGCCCAACCGTTCTCGCAGCTCCGGTCGTTGGTTTGTAGGGACAACGCTTCCGAATTCGACTACTCGCAACGCGCACTGGAATACCTGGAGGTTATCGGCGAACGTTACCCGAACCGAAGCGCCGCCGATGCGGCAAGCGAGCACGATGCGGCAGGCGATTGGATCATTTCAGAGCTGCGGGCGGCGGGTTACGCGGATGGGCAGATCGAAGAGCAGCGCTTCAGGGGCGATTCGATGCTGGGCGGTGAGGTGTCGGGCCGCAACATCGTTCTGACCGTGCCAGGATCCGACGAGTCGCTGCGCATCGTCGTTGGCGCTCATTACGATGGGACCGGCGTCGGGGATAACGGGTCGGGGACGGCGTTGTTGCTCGCCACGGCAGTCGGGATGCACGATATTACGCCGGCGGCCACGGTTCAGTTCGTGTTTTTCGATTGCGAGGAAGACGGGCTTCTGGGAAGCAATTACCATGCCGGGCAGATGACCGAGGACGAAGTTGCGCAAACGGCGTACATGATCAATCTCGATTCGCTGGCCTTTGGCGATTACTGCAATCTTTACGGGGGCGTGAGCTGCAATTACGCTGATGAATTCCTCTTTTTCGACGAGGCTCCAGAAGAACCCCGGGAAACCGGCGCATATGATTTCGCGGCGTCTACGGCGGAATCGCTCGGCCTCGGGGTCTATCGGACGGACGATCTGGACGGTTATTACGCCGAGCATGGTACGGGACCCGAGATCGAGGAAGGAACGCTGTACACGAATCCTTGGACCATCGACAACCCAGCGCCCGAGAATTTCGTCGCGGCTTCTCCAACGACCATAAACGCGAGCGACCAGACGGCTTATGCGTTGCGCGGCATAGAGTACATCTACTTCGAGGCGTCGAATTGGTATGCGGCCTCAGATATGGGTTTGGACAACTACCTGGGCTACATGGAGACCTACGATACGAGCATAGGGCAGGGCGGCCAGTTCATGAACACGAAGCACGACACGCTCGCAGAGCTCGACGCGTATTTTCCCGGCCGTGCGGAACAGCACTTCAAGCTGTATTCCCCGCTCCTCTCGGCTCTCATTCTCGTCGCTTGACGTTGCAAGGAGCGCTCCAACGCAGGATGCTGCAGCTCTGTTCGTGCAGCTAATGTGGATTTGAGTGATGAAATGATGCATAACACCATGAAACACTATATATTAATAAGAATATTCTAACTAGAAAATATTCTCAATAAAGCCTATCATGTCAGTTACCCATGACAAGTAGATAGGTTTTGACTTTGAGAATGGCGTACGTCGGCAACGATAGCGGGTTTGCTCCGAAGAGGGGCGGCTCTGGCCTGCTCGGAAACGTCCGAGCAGGCTCGGGCGGCTATGCGGCTTTTGCCGTTCTCGCCATATCCGCCCTGCTGTTCTCACTCGCGTGCCCTGCCGTTGCGCAGGCGGCTGATTCGGGCAACGCTGTCTCCGCAGGAGCAGGGGGCGCTTCTGGCGTGACGGCGAATGCCCCTGCCGACGATGATTTCAACGAGAGCTTCAGCCGCATACACGGTGACGCGTGGCCGCTTTACGCCGACACGTCGTGGTACCACGGGACCGGTTCGTACACGCTGACCACTGCCGAGCAGCTGGCCGGGTTGGCCAAGCTCGTCTACGTGAGCGAGGGCTTCGCCGGGTGCACGATTACGCTCGGAGCCGATATCGACCTCTCGGATCACGAGTGGTTCTCCATAGGGCGACCGGGGGATGTGCGGACGGGTGCCGACGTGGAGCCGGCCCGTGCATTCTCGGGTGTCTTCGACGGTGCCGGCCATACGATCAGCGGGCTGACGATGACGAGGAACAACTATCATTCGGCTCTGTTCGGCTACACGAGAGGCGGCCTCGTGGAGAATCTTTCCGTCAGCGGGGAGGTCATTGCAGACTGCAACGCTGCGGGCATCGTGGCATGTGCCGACGGCACGAATCTCTACAACCTGGTCAACTATGTGGACGTGACGGGAGCCGATCGTTACAACTCGGCTGTCGGCGGCGTGTTCGGGAGAATATCGGGAACGGGTTCGCGTAACGTGATCGTGCAGGAGTGCGTGAACTACGGAACCATCACGGCAGGTGCACCCGATAACGGAGTGGGCGGCATTGGGGGCAGCGTTCACGAAACCGACGGCGTCGTGACTCTGGTCAAATGCGAGAATCACGGTCAGGTGCAGGTGGGTGCGCGTGCGATGACGGATGCGTACGTCGATGCCGCGCCGCCAGGGGTGGGCGGAATCGTCGGAAGCACCGCGTCTTACGGCACCTATCAGATTCAAGGGTGCTACAACGACGCGCCCATATCGTGTGCCGAGGGAGTATCGTTCGTCGGCGGAGTTGCCGGAAACGTGGGCGGCAACGGGAGTTCGGTGAGCTACTCGTACAATGTCGGAGACCTTTCGAGTGCGGGAGACGCTGCGGGCGTCGTCTCGAGGTTCACGAGCGAAAACGGTTCCGTGGCATGCACGTACAACGCGGGCATGGTTTCGGCTTCGGGCAATTCCGGGGGAATCGCGGCTGCGATGTCTGGGAGCGCCGTGCACAACTACTATCTGGAGGGCACGGCTGCCAGCGGAGTTGGAGGCGCGAACGATACGAAGAAGACCGCTGCGGCATGCACGGTGGACTACTTGTACAGCCAAGAGCTCCTGGACAATCTGAACTATGGCGCCGAGACTGCTCCGCCCTTCTCGATCGAAGCTGGGCGAAACAACGGCATGCCCATCCTGTACGGCTCGCTCAACCCGGGCAAGGGCGGAAACGATGACGCGAGCAGCAGGGGCTCCGACGAACCTGGTGGGGAGCCGGGTGAAACGGCGGGCTCCGACACGTCGGGCGACACATCCGCCAATCCCACGGACTCAGCTCGCTCGGGCGCAGCTTCGTCGGCGGGATCCGCATCCGGTCAGGGAGACCAGGATGCCGACGGTGATTCGAACCAACAGGGCAATGCCCAAAGCGCCTCATCCGGAACGGACGGCTCCGGATCCGAGAGCGAGGGCGAAGGGGCGGTGCCCGTTTCTATTTCCAACACGACGGGCGGAGACGATGGGGCAACTCCGTCCAGCGATCCGACAACGTCGGGAAGCCCTGCAACGACAAACGCTTCCGAAGGCGAACCAGCCGACGGCGAGTCGGGTCAGGAAGCGGCTGCAAGCCAATCTCCATCGTCCGATCAGACGGCAGAGCAGGAGGCATCTGCCGAATCTGCCCAGGCGGCATCCACTGCGTCTGCTCAGGCGGAATCGTCCCAAGCGCTTCGTTCGGAAAGCAATCAGGCTGTTCAACAGGCGACCGAGGACCTCGACATCGATGCGCTCGACGTCGGGAGCGTCGTCGTGTTGAAAGTTGCTCCCGAGAAGGAAAAGCCGGAACCCGATCCCGAAACGGCCGACGAATCGGCTCTCGTGTTCGGCCTCGCCGTGCTCGTCGTCGCCCTCTGGGGGATGACATGGAAATACGTCGATTTCTACACGCAACGGGGTCGACGGGGGAATCGGGACGACGCGCCACGCGCCGGCCCGGGCTCGATGGATTCCGCCTTGCAGGCGGCATGAGGGGGATGCTCGTGGATCTGACGTTTTTGAAAGACGCGCTTCATACGATATCGCAGGGGCTGACGTACCCGGTTATCGGCTTGTTGCTCGTGGCCATAGGCTATGCGGTGTTCACCGTCGGATCGGTTGTTGTCGAGTATCTAGTCGAACGCCGTTACTTCCGTATCACGATGCCCCATTTCCTGCGGGCGATAGACGACGCATCGGATGAGGAGGTCCCTGTCGTCGTGGGCGCGAGCGGTCTGCTCCTGCGCCAGAAGAAGGCGCTGCTCGTCCTGTATTCGAATCGCGACTTGCCGGAAGAGGCCCGTTGGGCGTTGGCGAAGAAGCTGCTCGGCGAGCAATCCGGCCACTATCGCCGCATCGTCGGCCGCAACGACACGGTCGCGAAGGTGGCTCCCATGCTGGGCCTCATGGGCACGCTCATCCCGCTCGGCCCGGGCATCGTCGCTTTGGGCACGGGCGAATACACCACGCTCTCGGATTCGCTGCTCATCGCATTCGACACCACGGTGGCGGGTTTGGTCGCCGCTGCCGTGTGCATGGTGGTGTCGAAAGTGCGCAAGTCCTGGTACGCCGAGTACGCGGCGGCGCTGGAGGCTGCCGTTACCACCATGCTCGAGAAGATGGACAACCTCGCTCTGGAGCAGCGGTCCCAAACCGAACATGGTGCGGGAGAGTCGCAGGATCTGCGTCCCACGCTCAAGGCGGAAGGAGGTGCTGATGGCGCATAGGAACGTCATGGCCTCGCCGTTTGCGGGTGGAGTTGATATCGAGTTCGACGAGGACGTCGATCCCATGCAGTCGGTGGCCAACATGGTCGACTGCATGCTGGTGCTGGCATGCGGGCTCATGCTCGCGCTCGTCATGTCTCACAACCTCGATTTCGCGCCCGCGATGGAGGAAGTGGTCGCGGATTCGGACCTCGAGCAAATCGAGCAGGACATCGAACAGGGAAATGCAGCTTTCGACAGCTCGGGCTCGGGTTACGAGGAGCTCGGGATGGTCTATCGCGACCCCGACACGGGAAAGATGTACATGCTCAAGCAGGATGTGGAGTGAGAGATGGCAATAACCGGTTTCGACCATGGCCATGCGACATGCAGGGGGCGCCCTCCCGCGGAGCGCCTCGCTCCCGCTTGGTCCGATGGGCTCGGTTTGCAGATAACGGGTTCAGTTCAAATCGGAAAAAGGGGAGGTGGCTAGCGCAAAGCAAAGGTCAGGGATGATAAGGCAATCGAAAGGACAGCTATGAGAAAGAAAGTGGTGCAGAGGGCGCACAGGGTGCTCTGCTGGGTCATGGCGGTTGCGCTCACAACCCTCATGATGCCGGTGGGGGCATTCGCCGCCGAGCCCAATGGCGGCGAACCCTCAACGACTCTTCAGGCCGGCGTTGCCGACTTTGGATTTACCACGCAGGATGTGCAAGAGGTCGACTTGAGCGGTGCGCTCAAGGAGGGCAGCAGCCTCGCGCTGACGTCGACGGACAGCTCGGCGTGGACCGCTGCCGACGGTGACGGCCGCTCCTATATCCAGAGCAGCACCAACGATGCGAATGCGTCCGTCACGATCGAGTCTGCCAACGGCGGCTGGTTGATCTTCGACTGGGGCTTCGTTGGAGCAGGCAATTGGAAGGACAAGTTCACCGTCACGGCGACAGGCGACACGACGTCTTCCACCAACATCGGAGCCAATTCGTCTTCGAATCAAGGCAAGTGGGTTACCAAAGTCGTGCCGGTAAACGCAGGCACGACGACGGTGACGTGGACGGCCGCCAATTCCGACGGAGCGTTGACCACTGCCGCCTGGCTCGACGAAGTTCGCTTCGTCGAGGAGCAGACGGCCGTCACGGCCCTGTCGGACGACAGCACCGAAGCCGAAGCGAAGGTCGGGAGCACCGTGACGACGGCGGTCGATCCGGGTTCGTCGGTCACGTTCTCGGCCGAGAGCATTAACGGTGCGATCTTCGCAGGTTGGAAGGCTTCTGCCGACTCCGACGAGATCGTGAAGACCACGGCGAGTTTCACTGTCACCGTATACGACGATCCGGTGAGCTACTACGCATTCTCCGAGAGGCCGTTTGAAGGCTCGGGCACCGAGGCTGAGCCGTTCCTGATCAAGACGACTGAGGATCTCGAAGCGGTTGCCAAGGCGGTTGAAGGCGGCACGACGTTCGCGGGCAAGTTCCTGAAGCTGGAAAACGACATCGACGCAGAGGGCGCGGAATTCGCCGGCATCGGCGCGTCATCCACCTATAGCTTCGCTGGCGCCTTCGATGGCGCCGACAACACCATCAGCAACATCAAGCTGACGGGCAGGGGGCTGTTCAACAACACGTCGAGCACTTCCACCATCAAGGACCTCACGGTCGACGGCGACCTTGTGGCTTCCGCCAACAACGCCGGCATGGTAGCGGGCACGTTCTCGGGCACGATGACGAACGTCACCTCGAAGGGCACGATTACTTCCGATAAGGAGAAGATCGGAGGCCTGGTGGGCAGCCTCGGCGGCGAGTCGACCGTCGAGAACTGCTCCTCCGAGGTCGCCATGGCAGTTTCCTACGATGGCAACACGCAGCCCATAGCCGGCGGCATCGTCGGTGAGGCGTCCTACCGGACGAAGATCAGCAACTGCACGTTCACCGGCTCCATCGACGGAACCGTCGACGGCGTTGCCAAAGCCTCCGGCATCGGTGGCATCCTGGGCAAATCCGGTTCGGACACCACGGTTTCCGACTGCACCGTCACGGCGAACGTCGCAGGCAAGGCGCGTATCGGCGGCATCGTGGGCTTCACCGATGCAAGCAAGCTGACGGTCACGAACTGCGAGTACTCGGGCGACGTGTCGGGCACGACCAACGTCGGCGGCGTCGTGGGCTACCTGAACGGACCGTGGAGCTCCGGATCAAACAATCCGCTCGTGAGCGGTTCAACTGCTTCGGGCACCGTCAAGGCTTCCGAAGGTTACGCCGGCGGCATCGTGGGTTATGCCGACCGGGCGTCTGAGATTTCGAACTGCACTGCCAAGCAGACGAGCATTGACGGCACCGATGCAGCTCGTATCACGACGCTGGGAACCCGCGTCGACGACCTGACGCTTTCTGGGAACAAGGCGCTGGCAACCATTCTGGTCAACGAGGAAGCGATTCCCGCCGATGACGAGACCGCCGCTGGCGACAAGATCAACGGCGAGTCCTATTCTGAAGCCCAGGCCCATACCGTGACGTTCGATCCGG
>CAMOUE010000081.1 GCA_946626265.1 uncultured Eggerthellaceae bacterium
TCGCGAGCCGTTACAACAGCGCATGCACGAAGGGCAATGCGCATGCGCTTTCCGATGCGCTCGGCATTGAGCTGAGGGTCGGTTCCATCGAGAAGCTCGTCGAAGCGACCGGCGCGACGGTCGAGGAGTACGGGTATCCGCGCAAGTCGATGTCGGGCCTTGTCGAGGAGAACGTGCAGGCGCGCCTCCGCGGTCACCTCTTGTCGACGTTCGCCGCGCTCGAGGGCGGCGTCGTTGCGAACAACGGAAACAGGGTGGAGTCGGCGCTTGGCTACGCCACGCTTTACGGCGATGCGATCGGCGCATTGGCCCCTATCGCCGATTTGACGAAAGTGCAGCTATTCGATTTGTCACGAGATATAAACCGCGTGTACGGCAAGGAGGTCATCCCCGCAAACCTCATCCCGGAGATGGACGAAACGGGTCTGACGTGGGATGTGGCACCGTCGGCGGAGCTGGCCGACGGTCAGCTCGATCCCATGAAGTGGTGTTACCACGATTGGCTCGTCGGCTGTTTGCTCGACGGGTACCGCGATGCGCGCGGCTACGACGGAACGCACGAGAGCCTCTACGACGTCGCCTGCTCGGTCCTGGAAAGCTACGCGCAAGACCGCCTCGAAGGTGCGTGCATGGCGAAATGGGTCGACTATTACGGTCTCGGTGATCCGCAGGCCTTCGTGGACGACCTGGAATGGGTTCTGAAATCGTGTTGCAATGCCAGCTTCAAGCGGATGCAATCCCCGCCGGGCATCAGGGTGGCGAGCGTCGCCTCCGCGCGCGGGCGCGACGAGCGCCAGGGGTCATGCGAGCCGAGCGAGCGTTACCTGGAACTACGCGAGATGGTTCTGTCGATGTCCTCCATAGGCTAGAATAGCCAAAGCGCGGAAAACTACTAGGATTACGAGAGGCCTGCCATGAAGAAATGCGACCTGCACGACGTCATCGACGCGATTCGGGAGAACTACGAGGAATCGGATGAGATTTTCTTCACCGATCCGTCGAGGCGTATGCCCAACCGCAATGTCGTAATCGACATCCTGAAGGACATGCGCAACATCATGTTCCCCGGATACTTCACCGACGGCGCCCAGTCAACTCCCGATGCGAGCTATTTCGTGGGGAACACGGTCCTGCGGGTCGAGTACAAGCTCACGGGACAGGTTCGCGAGGCGTTGCATTTCCGCGACGGCGCGACGATGACCTCCGACGAGATCGAGGAACGGGCTCAGGGCATTTGCAGCGCCATGCTGTGCAAGTTGCCGGCGATTCAGAAGATGCTCTACAAGGACATCCAGGCCGCGTTCGACGGCGATCCGGCCGCGCAGTCGAAGGAGGAGATCATCTACTCCTACCCTGGGTTCTTCGCAATATGGGTATACCGCATCGCACACGAGCTGTACAAGCTCGACGTGCCGCTGATTCCACGCGTCATGACGGAGTACGCCCATAGCCGTACGGGCGTCGACATCAACGCAGGCGCCGAAATCGGCGAGTACTTCTTCATCGACCATGCCACTGGCGTCGTCATCGGCGAGACGACGGTCATAGGAAACCATGTGAAGATCTATCAGGGCGTCACGCTCGGCGCCCTGTCGACGCGTGGAGGGCAGCGCCTGGCGGGCGTGCATCGCCATCCGACGATCGAGGACAACGTGACCATTTACGCGAACGCCTGCGTCCTCGGGGGCGAGACGGTCGTGGGAGAGGGTTCCATCATCGCAGGCAGCGCATTCCTTACCGAGTCCGTTCCCGCAGGCAGCCGCGTGTCGCTCAAGAACCAGGAAGTGAATGTCCGCGTCGTCGACAACCGTCCGATCGATAAGACGAAGGCCAACGTGGAACTCGTTTAGGGAGATGCCCGGATCTTTCCGGGCATCCAGAGCATCCTCGAGCTATTTGCGGTAGAACGACCGGTTGTTGGGCGTCTCGTCGACCTCGACCATAGACACGGGCAAACCTTGTTTCGTCAGGGTCTCGAATGCGTAACGGGCGAGGTTTTCCGCGGTCGTTCGGAACGGCAGGATCGTGAGCGAGAAGCCTTCGGATTCGAGGGCGGCGATCGTCTCCGGCTTGAGCGACCCCTCCTCGACGAGGAACGTATGGTCGAGGCTGTCGGCGAAGTCCCGTACGGCTTTCTTGAACACGCCGAAGTCGAGAACCATGTCCTTCATGGTTCCCTCGGCTTGGAGGTCTTCCTGCTCGATTTCGACCACGATTCGCCATCTATGGCCGTGGAGATTCTCGCATTTGCCGTAATAATCAGTGAGGAAGTGGGCGGAGTCGAAAGCAGATTCCGTTCGCAGTCCGTACATGAAAAGCCTCCTATACAAGTGTCACCATGTGATGGTCATTATGGAGCGTGCCGGTGCGGTTGTCGGGTGGACTGTGTGGTCGTTCATGAAACCACCGTTAACATTTACGTTGAAATCGATGTCTCGTTCCGTTCTGTTCAACACGACGAGTGCGTGGGAGCCGTCTGGGTTGGCGAACGAAGTGGTCTCGAGGTCGGTCGTGTAGCGCGATGTGAGCATGCGCACGGCGCCGGGTTTGATGAAACGGCTGAAATGGCCGATGTAGTGGAAGGGGAGGCGCACGTTGAGCCTTTTAGCCTCCAGGTCGTACATCATGGGCGCATCGCAGTAGTTCTTGCGATGGTTCGGGCCTCCATGCGAGTCGAGAAGGATGTTCCAGTCAATTATGCCGTTGGCGCCGGCTTCGAGGTCTCCGATGATCTCGTGTGCGTAATGCTCTGCGTGGCGGAGTTCCCAATAGGGGTCTCCGTCCGAAAAGAAATCGCAACCTTCGGTGAAGATGAGCTCGCGGTCTCCGGCGAGGAGGCTCGTGGCGGCAAGCGCTTCGAAATGATCGCCCGAGTACCAGTGGAAAGCGATGCCGTCGATCGCGCGTGCGGCGGCGTCGTCGCGAAGGCATGCGGCCGTGCGGTCGAATACGTTTTCCTTGTTGTGGTCCCAGATGAGGATCTTCACGTCAGAGAGGCCGCATGCGTCGAGAGCGGGCCGGAGGTGCTCGCGAACGAACGCGGCTTCTTCACGGGCGGAGTACAGGCACGATTCCCATGTCTGAATCGCCTGGGCCTCGTTCTGAACGGTTATGCGGCCGATCCTCACCCCGAGCTTTCGGTATTCGAGCAGGAATCGGCTTATCATTTGCGCCCATGCGTCTGCCGACGAAGGGCGGAGGTGGCCGCCGTGGAGCATGGACCGGTTCGTTTTCGCCCAGGCGGGAGGGCTCCATGGCGAAGCGAGCAGTTCCAGCTCGGGATTGACCGAGAGGGCGTCTGCGACGAGCGGTATGACGTAGGCGAGGTCGTCGTCGATGGAGAACCCCTCGAGCTTGCCATCGCGTGAATCGTTCGGATAGGAGCGTGGCGCGAGTGAGAAGTCGCAGCTTTGGATTGCGAGCCTGCACAGAGAGTACCCGTTGAATTCGGGCGCGAAGCAGCGTTCGAGGAACTCGCGTCGGTCCGATTCGTCCATCTGCGCGAAGACGTAGCCGGATGCCTCGGTGAGCGCCGCGCCGAATCCGATGATGTGCTGGAACGTGATTTGCGGATACACCTTAATCAGGTCCATCTCCGCATAACGAGGAAGCGGCTTTGCCGTCATGCTTTCGGGTTCGAAGAGCTTCGAACCGCATGTCAGGTACTTTCTCATGCAGAACTTTCCTGGCTTGGGTTATCGATTGCGCCGCTTATTGTATCCTAACGTCGAGTACTGTTGTCGGGCCGTTAGGAGCGGATATGAACATCGTATGCTTGGACATGGAAGGCGTGCTCGTCCCCGAAATCTGGATTGCTTTTTCAGAGGCGAGCGGGATTCCCGAGCTCAAGAGGACGACTCGCGACGAGCCTGATTACGACAAGCTCATGAACTGGCGCTTGGACATCTTGCGGGAGCACGGCCTCGGGCTCCGCGAGATTCAGGACGTGATCGCGAGGATCGATCCCATGCCCGGAGCGAAGGAGTTTCTCGACGAACTCCGCTCCATGACGCAGGTCATCATCATCTCGGATACGTTCGAGCAATTCGCTCAACCGCTGATGCGCAAGCTCGGCTGGCCGACGTTGTTCTGCAACACGCTCGAAGTTGCCGACGATGGCGAGATAGTCGGTTTCCGCATGCGTTGCGAGAAATCGAAGCTGACGACGGTTCGCGGCCTTCAATCGATTGGCTACGAGACGATTGCGGCAGGGGACAGTTTCAACGACCTGGCCATGATTCGGGCGTCCAAGGCGGGCTTCCTGTTCCGCAGCACCGAGTCGATTATCCAAGACAATCCGGACTTGTCTGCATTCGAGGAGTTCGACGACTTGCTCGGCGCCATAAAGGACGTGCTGTAATCCGATCGGGATTCCCTTGCGTGTCGCCCTAGCGCTTCGCCCGGCGCCGTCGCACGGACGCCTTCGACTAACCGCTCCTCGCCTCAACGCGGCAGGCCCGCGAACTCGCCGCTTCGCGGCTCGAACAGCGCGGGCCTAACCGCCGCGTTTCGACTCGTCGCAGTCTCAGAGCGTCCGCGCGACGGCGCCGGGCGGAACGCTAGGGCGCGACTAGCCGCCATGTCTCGGGCGTCGGCTTCCACGCTTGGTTGCCGCAAGGAGAATTGCTCTGTCATGACGGGCGAATCGTTCGCGCTTCTTCGCTACAAGCCGGGGCGAACGCAATCAAAGAAGGGGTTTGCGCTGATAGAGGCCAGCATCCTTGAAATCTTGCCTTCGGTAGTAATCACGCGTTCCTATTGCGCTTATGACGTTGATGCTCGAATAGCCCGCATCGCGTGCGATTTCGCAGGCGCGTTCTATGAGGGCGCGTCCCAAGCCGTGGTGCTGGGCGGAGCTGCCTGACGAATCGATCTTCGTTGCGAAACCGTATACGTGCACTTCCCTGATCATGGCTTGGCCTTCGTCGATGGGAAGTCCCCGATGCCTTGCAACAGCATCGACATGCGGCAGCGATAGACGAAGGAAACCGGCTATGCGCCCATCGGGCGTAACCCACTGGAGGAAGTGCTCAGTTGACGAGGTCGTGCCGTATTGGAATTCGTCGAGGACGAGCGTATCCAGGTCGATTTCGCCTGTCGAGATTTCGCGGAACCGAATCTCGTCGACGTTATCGCGCCTTGTTTCGAGATTCCGTTCGACCATCTGCCTCAAGTTGGTCTTCTTGTTCCCCACGAGGATGTCCTTGGCCGAGATGTCCCGAATCATACGGGAAACCCGGGTATGCGGCGGAGTCGCGAGCATGTCTGCGCTCAACACGTCGATGAGCTCCTCTTCCGAATACGGCCTCCACGATCCCTCGTTGAACCGGGAGACGAGCTTGGTTCCTGCCACGAGCGCACATGGGTAGAGCTTGACCTCGTCGGGGCGGTAAGCCGGATCGGTGACGAACGTACGATAATCCCGCTTGTCGGATTCGGGCGTTGCGCCGAAAAGGTTCACCATGAAATGCGCGTGCGTCTTGAACCCGTACAGGCGACAAAGGTCGAATGCTTCGCGGATCCGGTCGCATGTGATCGTGCGTCCGTTCGCCTTGAGCAGCTCCTCATCTATGCTTTGAATGCCCATCTGGACCTTGGTGCATCCGAGCTTGCGCAATTCCTCGAGAGAATCGCACGTGATCGCATCGGGTCTCGTCTCCACGACCAGTCCAACGACGCGGTGCGCGCTCGTCTCATTTGCGCGATGAAGGGCGGCGAGCTCTTCGAATGATGCGCTCTGGAATGCCGAGACGGTCCTCCAAGCGTCGTCATCGAAGTACAGATCGTTGATGCACTGGTTGAACGTGCGTTTGTTCGAGTTGCCGCCAATCTCGTCTATCTGCGATTGCAGACGGCGCGTTCTCGACTCCAACGCTTCGGGATCGTTGTCGACGCCGGCTTCGACGTATGCCTCCACACGTTCGCGTACCGTCTCCACGCGTGCGGATTCGCTATCGTTCAAAGCGCGGAAGAGTTCGGCAACGAACCAGGTGCGATATGCGGCAGGGTAATCCGTCCACGTGCCACCGAGAACGATGAGCTCGATCTTGTCGGTCTCGTGTCCCATGTGGGAGAGCGTTCGCAATCGGGCAGCCGTCTGCAGGTACGGGTCGAAGAAGTTACGTTCGGCACGTTGACATGCAGGTTCATCGTGCAGGTAGCTTTTCGGCATGCGGATATCGCAAGGGCAGTAGATGCAGTCGTTCGAGCATGTCCACGGTTTTGTGATCACCGTGATGGTGGCAACTCCCGATGCCGTGCGCCTTGGTTTCATCTGGAGGGTTCTCACGATACGCGAGTCGAGTTCGTCGTCGATGGCGAGATCGTGCCACGCCCTCCCGTTTTCTTCACGAATGCGCAGGTAGTAGGGGAGGATGTTCTTCTTCGCGAATATGCGGCGCCCGTCGTGAGCGCGTTTGCTATGCCGGCGGATTATCTTGTCGAGCTCGGCGTGGCTCAACGACTCCTTAAGCCGGAGCGCGTTCGCTATGTCTTCGATGACTTTTTGCATGATGACATTCTACCGTCAAACTCTTCTTGGATAGCGGCTTTACAATGGGTGCATGGATAGCTCGACGATTGATAGGCTGCGTGCCCTCAACAACCAATTCTATGCGGACAACGCGCAGTCGTTCTCCGCATCTCGAAACAGTCCTTGGCCTGGCTGGAAGCGCGTTTTGGCCCATATAGGAAAACGCCCTGCGCTTGACGTGCTCGACATCGCATGCGGCAACCTTCGCTTCGAACGTTACCTTGCAGACGAGCTGGACGAGGCAGGCGCTTCTTTCACGTGCGTGGATTCATGTCCCGAGCTCGTGCAGGCCGGCCTTGCATGCGAATACGTAAATGCCGATGTGGTGCAGATGCTCGACGATTCGCTCCCGTTTGCGGAAGTGCTCGTACAAAAACGGTTCGACCTCGCCGTTTCCTTTGGGTTCATGCACCATGTCCCTGGGGCCCGCCTTCGCGAGAGGCTGCTCGATGAAATGGCCGAAACCGTCAAACCGGGAGGACTGATGGCGGTTTCGCTCTGGCGTTTCGCAACGTTGGAGAAACTGGCGAAAAAGGCCGAGCAATCCACGCTCGAGGCATGCCAAGAGCTTGGGCTCGAATTGGATGAAGGGGACTACCTTCTCGGATGGAACGACAAGCCGAACGTCTATCGTTATTGTCACAGTTTCAGCGATGAGGAAATCGAAGGCCTCGAGAACCATATCGCCTCGCGTGCGGAGTGCATCGACCGCTATGAGGCGGACGGTCGAAACAACGCGCTCAACGGATACTTGGTGTTTCGCAAGCGTTAAATGCTGCCGCTCGTCTTGTGCGATACGCACAAACGAATCAAACGAGGTACTATAAACCACGTGAACGTCACGAGGGAGGTAAAGGAACGCCTCCGGGAAGGAGTTTCAGCATGGCAAAGGACTACTTCGACCTCAAAGATCAGGTTGCAATCGTCACGGGCGCTTCGGGCGGCCTCGGCGTGCAAATGGCCAAGGCGCTCGCCAACCAGGGCTGCAACATCGTCGTCATGGCCCGTCGCCAGGAGAAGATCGACGCAGTAGCCGCCGAAATCGCCGAGGAGTTCGGCGTGAAGACGCTCGCCATCAAGTGCGACATCACCGATACCGAGAACGTCAATGCCGCCATCGACGAGGTTATGGAGAAATGCGGCCGCATCGATATCGTCATCAATAACGCCGGCACGGGCGCAGTCGCCCCGGCCGAGGACATCACCGACGAGCAGTTCGACGGTGAGATGCAGATCGACCTGTTCGGCACATTCAAGGTGGCCCGCGCTGCCGCCAAGAAGGCCATGATCCCGGCCAAGTACGGTCGCATCATCAACATCGCCTCCATGTACGGCCTGGTCGGCAACAAGGTCGCCGGCTCCGCCCCGTACCATGCGGCCAAGGGCGGCGTCGTCAACCTCACCCGTGCACTCGCCGCCGAATGGGGCAAGTACAACATCACCGTCAACGCCATCTGCCCGGGCTACTTCTACACGCCGCTCACGAAGGAGACACTCGACTCCGACTTCTTCCAGCAGAACGCCAAGACCATGATTCCCATGGAGCGTTACGGCAACGAAGGCGAGCTCGACTCCGCAGCCATCTTCCTGGCTTCGCCTGCGTCGACCTACGTTACCGGCATCATGGTGCCTGTCGACGGCGGTTACACTTGCATGTAGCATCCATATGAGTCGTCACGGCTGACAAAACGGCTCATACCTTGAAAGGCCGCCGATTTGGGCGGCCTTTCTGTATAATGGTCGAAGTACCATGACGATAGGGGAGCTTCTTTGAAGAACAATCGTGTATATATGCAGGTCGACGCTGCGAAGAAGCGTCAAGACTTCGAGCTTTGGTATGCCGATGGCGATGTGTTCGTCACGGTCAAGAAGAAGAATTGGGACGACGAGAAGGACCGCGTGGCGATCTATAATCGCTTCGGTGGCGAGATGGCGCGTATCAAGACCGATCCGAAGGCCATAACGTACAACGTCGGCGTCGAACGTTACGAGTACGAGCTGCATACATACGAGCTGTTCTCCCACTATTTCTTCAAGGGAATGCTCTGGGACATCCAAGGGAGCCTCGAAGACAAGCAGCTCGATTTCCGGAACGAAGGAACCGGCAAGCTCGACGTGCGCATCAGCACGGTGAAGTTCAAAGACAAGGGCCGCTGTTACGAGATCAAAGTCAAGGACATATCGAAACTTCGCATCGCAGCATGCTGTGTCATCGCCATGGCGCTAAAGGAAAGCTATTTGGGGTTGAGTGAAGGCGAGCCGGTCGAAGGCGAGAAGTTCTGGAAGAAATGGCGGCGTATGGTCTTCGACAGCAAGGGCATTACCTACGAGGAATTGCAGGCCAAGAAGGCCAGGGAACTCGAAGAGGGAGAAGAGTAGCTATTCTATCTCGCCCTTCTTCCAGGCGTCGAGCGTCTCGCGCGAAATGCCGGTGGATTGCCTGTATCCATCGATCTTGTTCTTCTTGCGGGATGACTGCATGAGCTTGATGCCCGAAACGCCGGC
>CAMOUE010000082.1 GCA_946626265.1 uncultured Eggerthellaceae bacterium
ATCAGGCCCTGCCACGAATGACAGAATGCGGCAGGGCCTGATCCCTGCCGCATATCGCATGCTACCAGTGGCAGGACACGACGTCGCCCGGCTCGACGATGTCGAATAGCTCGGCGGCCTTGTACGGGGGCAGGTTGACGCACCCATGGCTGCCGTAGCCGTCGGCGTACATGGTGCCGCCGAAGCCCGGTTGCCAGTCGGCGTCGTGGAGGCCGATTGCATTGCCCTCGAACGGCATCCAGTACGTGACGTACGACTCGTAGATCTTGACCCCGTTCTCGTAGCCGATCAGCTTCTCGGGGCTCTTCTTGCCGTTGATCGTCCAAACGCCCGGCACGGTATCGTGCTCGCCATCGGGCTTGCCGCTGATGCACGCAGACTCCCAGATGATCGAGCCGTCGTCGCCGTAGAACCTGACGTACTGCTCCGACAGGTCGATGTCGATGTAGCGGTTGCCCCAGTCACGGGCGCCGACGCCGTTGTAGGCGACGGCTTGCTGCGTGAATGGAATGTCGATCGAGACGGCCTCGCCCGATTTGACGCCGTCGAGCATCGCGGTCTTGAGCGCCTCGGTGTCGACCTGCCAACCGTAAGTGCCGCCGGCGACCGTAATTTCCTTGCCGTCCTCGCGCATGTAGTTGCGCGACGTGCCGACCGTGTTGAACTCGCCGGCGACCCCGTTGAGCCACTCGTCGAGCTGCGTGTCGTCGAACTTCACCTTCAGCTCGTCGTCGATCGTCACGAACTGGGAAAGCTCGTCGCCGTCGATCGTCTTGGCATCCTCGCCGTTCAGGAGAAGCGTTAGCTTGGCCGTGACCATGCCCGTCGCGAGCTTCGCCGATTCGGCGAGCCGCTGGTCCGTGGAGAGCACGGTGGGCTGGATCAGCTCGGCAGACGTAAGCGTGATCTTGGGGTTCAGCGTCGAAACGGCTTCCTCGATCGCCGCCAGAACGGCCTTCTCGTCGTATTGCGTGCCGGCGACCTCTTCCTTCACCTTGAAGGTGTTCGTCTGCTCGTCGTAGGCGATCGTGGCGTTCGTGGGCGGCTCTGCCGTTTCGTTGAACTTCGCGATAGCCTCCTTCACCGCCGTCTCGTAGGCGCTCTTGTCGAACGCCACCTCGAAGCGATCGGTTTCGTCGTGCGCGCCCTCGATGAGAAGCACAGGCCACGTCCAAGAGTTCAGGTCGTCATGCATGCTCGCCGTGATGCCGTCGCCGTCGACGGAAAGCCCGATGCTGTCGCCCTCGATACGATGGGAAAAACCGCTGCCCACGACATCGAGCTTGTAGCCGTCCGCGGACTTCTCGAGCAACGAGGAAACCTCGTCTGTCGACTTGAGCGATGCGTCGATTTGGCCGATCGTCGTGGAAGGCGGGAACCAGTTCGAGAATACGAGGGCCCCTATCAGGTACGCGACGGCCAGAAGGCCGACGAGCACGCCGAAGGCGATGCCGAGCACTTTCCCGACGTGGTGCTTCTTGCGAAGCGGCACGTCGATGCCCGCGGCAACGTAGCCGGGCATGCCCCCGTCTTCCGACATTGCGGCGATCTGCGCAGGGGAAAGCACCGGCGCCGACGCGTCGTCCGTTTCGGCAGCCTGCGTCGACTCCGCCGCAACGGGCTCGATGAGCTCGGTCGGGGCATCGGCCGCAGACGCGTCGGGCACTGCAGGCGCCTTCGGAGTTGCGGGCGCCGTGGGCATCTTCGGCACGTTGGGAACGTGCGGCATGCCGATTCTAGCGGTGACCGCCGCCGAGGCGGCGCCTATTGCCGCGCGAGAATGGGCGCCGACGAGTTCAGCCGCCTCGTCCTCGTCCTCGTCTTCAGCCGATTCGAACTCGTCGGCATCCCGACCGCCGTCCTCGAGCTCTTCTGCGTCCAGGCCCTCTTCGGACGCTGCCTTTTTCGATTCTTCCGCATCTTCCTGTTGCGAGACGCGGGCATGTTTTCCATGAGATTTGAGCGTTGCCATAGCTGCGTTCTTGCCTCGTTTTTCACCCAATGTGGTCGTCTGAATTAAACAGATATTTTAACAACCGAAATACCAATTCAGACGCAGAAAACACCCGCTGGTTCATTTCGTCACTTTTCGCATACAAGGCCGTCATATTAGCCATTCGCGGCGCACGAGAGGCGCTATGGGCGTGGTATCATTCAACCACCCTCGAAACGCTGTAAGGAAACGCACCATGACGACTTATCTCGCCCATTACCGCTCGCCCGTGTCGGCCGACGTGCGCGGCTCGGGCGTATTCGAATTCGACAGCGACGCCAGGGCGGGATCGAAGGAGAACCTTCACGATGCGCGAATGAAGATGCTCGAGACGTTCGGCAAGGACGCCGTTCCTTGGACAATCGAGCGCGTCGAGAAGAAGACGGCGAAAAGCGAGGCCCTCGACGGGCAGCTGAGCCTCGATTTCCGCCCGGAGAAGAAGCGCCGTCGCAGAAGAACGAAGGAGTACTGGTAGATGGAACGCCGCGAGAAGAAGCTCATCGCGAAGAACCGTCGCGCCCTCCACGAATACGAGATTCTGGAAACATACGAGGCGGGCATAGAGCTGACGGGCACCGAGGTGCGCTCGCTCAGGGAAAACAACTGCCAGCTGACCGATTGCTTCGCACTCGTGCGCGGCGGCGAAGTCTGGCTGCACAACGTGCACATCGCGCCGTACTCGAACGGCAACATCGCCAACGTCGACCCCGACCGCAAACGAAAGCTGCTCCTTCATCGTCGCGAGATTCGCGTTCTCGAGCAGAAGACGCGCGAGAAAGGGCTCGCACTGGTCCCCCTGTCGATGTACTTCAAGGAAAACGCGCTCGTGAAGGTCGAGCTGGCCGTCGCGCGCGGCAAGAAAACCTACGACAAGCGCCAGAGCATCGCGAAACGCGATGCGCAGCGGGACATCGACCGTGCCATGAAAGAACGTTACCGCCAATAGCGACAAGAGAGGATAACGGCAATGGCTGAAGAATTCGAGAGCGTCGAGCTCGAGTACTCCGAAGACGACGTGCTGTACTACCTCGTCGACGAGGACGACGTCGAGGTCGGCTTCGTCCTGATGGAGGACGGCGAGGAGGTCGAGTACTACTACGAGGGCTACGAAGCCGACGACTACGAACGCGCGAAAGACGAAGATGTGCCGACGAAAACGAGCGAGAGCGAAGTAGAGTACGAAACCATCGAGCTCGAGGTTGCGGAAGACGACATCCTGTACCGCATCGTCGACGAAAACGACGTCGAGGTCGGCTTCGTCCTGATGGAGGACGGCGAAGAAGTCGAGTACTACTACGACCAGCCCGAGGAGGACGCGCCCGGCGCCGACGGCGCCGCAAGCACGACCGCCGCCAAAGATCCCGTTGCCGCCGACGAACCCGCCGAACCGCAGGAGCCCGAGAACCACGGCTACCTGTACAAGATGGCGTCGATTGCAGGGCACAAGGGGAACAAGGCGCGCAAGAAGGCCGAGGTGCAGCTCGACAAGGTGCGCGACCGCGCCGAAGTGCAGGTCGACAAGGCCTCTGCCGCCATCGAGGAGGGCGGCAAGAAGCTGAAGGCGAAAAAGGACGAGACCGACCTGGGCATCACGCGCGAAGACATCGCCGAGACGACGGCCGACCTGAACGCCATCGCGAAGGAAGGCGCCGAGACGGCAAAGGAGCTCAAAGAGGCCTACGACGACATCATGGACTCGTTCGGCTTCTTGATGCCGAAGAAGATAAAGCGCCGCCTGCCCTAGCGACTAACGAGAAATATGCAGCTCGAACCGGTGCGATGATCAAAAGGAAAATGGTGGAGCCGCGGAGAATCGAACTCCGGTCCATACCGAATCCCTGGTCAGGCTCTACAAGCTTATTCGATGATCGAGTTTAGGAGACGCGCTGCTCACCGACAGGCATCACGGCTCCGAGCCGGTTCGGTCTTAGCCTGCGTCATACCGACTACGTACGCAGGAGCGTTTCCCTAAGATGACATCGCACCCAGGGCGGGAAAGATCCTGGGATTGACGTGCCGACTTATGTTATGCGGCAAGGGCGAGTTGCCCAGTGTAGTTCTTTTTGCCAATTAATTTGACAGTACCCCTGTTTAGCGTGGCGAGGAGACCACGACCTGCTCCTCACCTCAGACCCGCCATGTCGAAACCAGTCGGCCCCATGTGAAAAGCTGCCCTATTTCCCGTTGTCAAAGTGCGTAAGGCATTGTACCACGCCGACGATACGCCGCACGGCCGCACACAACTCGTCACCGTGCTGTTGATACTCCGCCGGCTGCACGGCATTCATCACCGTGTTGCTATCCGCCGTCGTCTACCCTTATCGGGCAAGCTTGAACCGCAACGTACGGGAGCGTCTATCCGCCTCGACGAGCCGCACGGCGATGCGCTTGCCCAGACGGTACTGCTTGCCGCTATCCGAACCCGTCAACGTATGGCGCACCGAGTCGAGCACGAAATACTCATGGCCCAAGTCGTCGATGTCCACCATGCCCTCCGCCGTGTTGTCCAGCTTGACGAACAGCCCGTATGCGGCAACGCCCGACACCATGGCGGAAAACGTCTTGCCCACCTGAACCTCCATGAGCTCGACGATCTTCGCCTCCTGGGACTCGCGCGCCGCCCGCTCGGCCACGCGCTCCATCTCGGAGGAATGCTCGGCAATCCAGCGGAGGCTCGTGACCTCCTGCCCGAACTTCTCGGGACGCCCGTTCAGTGCGGCCTTGAGCATCCGATGCACGACAAGGTCGGGATAACGCCTGATCGGGGACGTGAAATGGGCATACGCCTCGCTTGCGAGCGCATAATGGCCGTCGAGGTCGGGCGAATAGACGGCACGCTTCATCGATCGCAGGACGAGGGACGTGACCAGGGCGGCTTCGCCACGCCCCGCGCAAGCGTCGAGCACTTTCGCGATGGCGTACGGGTTGCCTGCAACGAACGCGTCCGCGTCGACGCCCTCGAACCAGGCGAATTCCTGCAGCACGGGCAGCAGGCCCTCGAGGGTGTCATGCGAAGGCTTCTCGTGCACGCGGTACATGCAGGGGAAACCCGCATCGCGGAGAAAACGCGCCACAGCCTCGTTCGCCGCGATCATCGCCTCCTCGATGAGCTGGGTCGCGTCCGTGCGCTCGCGCAATACGATCTCGAGCGGCACCCCTTCCCCGTCGAGCCTCACCTTCGCCTCGACCGTGTCGAAATCAAGCCCGCCCGCCTGCTCGCGGAGCGCCATGCGCTTGCGCGCTATCCCGGAAAGCACGCGTACGCGACGGGCGATTTCGGCCGCGACGTCCGCACTTTCGCCATCGACGCACTCCTGCGCCTGGTCGTACGTCAGGCGCGCCTTCGATTCGATCAATGCGGGATACACGTCGACGCCGAGAACGCGCCCGTCTGCGGCCAGCATCATGTCGACCGTCATGGTGCGGCGCGTCTCGTTCGGCCGAAGCGAGCAGATGTCGTTCGACAGCTCCTCGGGCAGCATCGGCACGACCCGGTCGACCAGGTACACGCTCGTGGCGCGTTGCCGCGCGTCGAGGTCGATGGAACTCGCCCAGGGCACGTAATGGGACACGTCGGCTATATGCACGCCGAGCCGCCAAGCCGCGTTGCCGTCGACGGCGGCGTCAGCGGCAGCGTCAACAGCGCTTTCGACGGCATCGCGATTCCCACCGCCATCTCCGCCGACGGACTCGATGGACACCGCATCGTCGAAATCGCGTGCGTCTGCAGGGTCGATCGTGAATACGACCCTCTCGCGCAAATCGCGGTACCCCTGCGCAAGCGCGGCATCCTCGTCGACGACAGCCGCACGGGCCTCTGCGAGCGCCGCTTCGGAAAACGACGTCGCCAGGTTGTGCCGGGCGACGATGAGGTCGATGGGCACCCGTTCGTCGTCCTCGTCCCCGAGCACCTCAACGATCGTGCCCGTCGCCGCCTCCTTGCGGCTCGGATACGTCGTGATGGCGACGCGGACGATTGACCCGTTCTCGATTTCGGGGTGCTCTGAAAGCTGAGTGAATATGTCATAGGGAATGCGCGGGTCCTCGGGGATGACGACGCCGAAGGGCTCTGCGATCTCGAAACGGCCGACGATGTCGGCATGCGCGTGCTCGACGACGCGGACGATGCGCGCCTCGCGCTTGCGCGTTCCCTTCGCCGCCTGCGCGAGCGCCTTGCGGGAGCGCTCTTGGCGAGCGGGCGACACCTCGACGAGGTCCCCGTCGAACGCGCCGTTCATCTTGCCTTCGGGGATGAAGTACTCCCCTTCCGCCGTCTTGACGAACCCGTAGCCGCCACGGCGAACCGACAACGTGCCGCGTGGATAGGTATGCGCCGTCCGGCGCGTGTTCGAGCGCGAGCGTCCCATCGGCTACTCTTCGACGTACGATCCCGCTACTTCGATCGCGTATTCCTTCTGGGAATCCCCCTCGCCGGATGCGTCGAGCGCAACGTCGGGGACGACCCCGACATGGTCGATGGCGTGGCCTTCGGGCGTAAGGTAGTAAGCGGCCGTATAGCGCAGCGCTCCCCCGAACGAGAGCTGCGAGAGGACCTGCACCGAGCCCTTGCCGAGCGTCGTCGTGCCGACGACGGTTGCGCGCTGGCTTTCCTTCAGGGCCGCGGCGATGACCTCCGCAGCGGCTGCGGTGTTCTTGTTCGTGATGACGACGAGCTGCAGGTCCGTTATCGCCTGGCCCGTCGCGGGTTTCGCGGTCGTGCCGTCGACGGTTTGCACCTCGACCACGGTCCCGCTGCTCATGAACAGGCTCGCAACGCCGATGGCTTGCGTGAGATAGCCGCCGGGGTTGTCGCGCAAGTCGAGCACGAGCGCACCCGCACCTTGCGATACGAGGTCGTTTATCGCCGACTGCACGAGCGACCCGGCGTTCGTCGTCAGCTGCTTCAACTTGATATAGCCGACCTTGCGCTCGTCGTCGTATTCCGTCGTGACGTTCACCTCGTTGTATTCCTTGCAGACGAGCGTCGTGGTGTACTCGGAGCCGCCGTCCGATTCGAGCGATTCGGGACGACGCCACGTGATGACGATCGATTCGCCCTCGGCTTGGCTGAGCTTGGCCGCCACCTCGCTCCTCGACCAGCTCTGCGAGTTGTCGCCGTTTATCGAGACGACGTAATCGCCTTCCATAACGCCCTCGAGCTGCGCCTCCGACCCTTCGAACACGTCGACGGCATATGCGTTTCCGCCGTATTCGGAGAACAGGACGCCTATGCCGGCGTAGGTCGCGTCGTCTGAGTTGAGCAGCGCCTGATAGCGGTCTTCGGAGTAGTAGCGCAAGTACGGGTCCTGTGCCGCATCCGCAAACGCGTCGAGCACGTTTTGGGTGACGTCCGAAAGCGCATAGGAGTCGAGGCTGTCGTTTGCCAGGATCTCCTCGACCTCGGCGACGCGCATCGACAGGGAATTGAAGACGTCTTTATTCGCGGATTGGTCCGCTGTCGTCTTCGCATCCATGCCCGTCACGGACGTCGGAAAGCCAAGGGACTGGAGAAAGGCCGACTGGCCGCGGAGGGCGAACCCGCCTGCAAAGGCGATGCACAGAAGAACGACGAAGACGAGCGACTTCAGAATACGAGAATTGCGCGCACGCATTTTCCGCGTGCGCGCAGCCATTCGTTGATTATTGCTTCGCTCGCCCATGACCGGATGAGACGGAGCTCGTTAGACCTTCAGGTAACGGCGCATCGCCAAAGCCGATCCGACAAGACCGATGACGAGGCCGGCCGCCAGAAGAACGAGGTAGATGAACAGGAACGTGTTCATGCTGATCGTGATCGGCAAAAACGCGAGCGACGCCTGCAAGCGCGGCAACGCCAGGTTGCGAATGAGCTCGATGCAGCCAATAGCAAGTGCGGCGCCGATGATTGCGTGCAGCGCGCCTTCCATCAGGAAGGGCCCGCGAATGAAGCCGTTGCTCGCGCCGACGAGGCGCATGATCGCGATCTCCTTGCGGCGCGCCATGATGGCGAGGCGGATCGTGTTGTTGATGAAGACGAGCGCGATGAACACGAGCAGGACGATGAGCGCGAGGCCCAGGTAACGGATGTACTTGGTGACCGAGAACAGGCGCTCGACCGTGCGCTGGCCGTATTTGAGCGAATCTGCGGGGTTCTTCTCGTCGCAGATCTTCTTGAACTCGTCGGATGCCTCGATCTGCTTTGCGACTTCCTCGACCTTCTGGGGATCGGAAAGCTCGATGTCGATCGACGCGGGCAGCGGGTTGCTCCCGAGCTCGTCGACGATGGACGCATTCGTGGACATCTCCTTGAACCGCTCGAGTGCCTGGTCCTTCGTGGTGAACGAAACGCTCGCCACGCCGTCGAGGCCCTTGATGTAGTCCTGGGCGGCGGCGATATCCGCTTCCGCTGCCTTGTCGGCAACGTAGGCCGTGATCGAGACTTCGCTCTCGACCGACTTCACGATGTTCTCGATGACCGTCGCGCCCACGAGAAACGCGCCGATGATGAACAGCGACAGGAAGATCGTGACAATCGAGCCCAACGTCGTGGACAGGTTGCGCGCGAAACCCTGGATGGATTGCTTGAAGAAGTAAATGAGACTAGACATCGTAACCGTACACACCCCTCTGCTGGTCGCGCGTCAGGCGGCCGCGGTCGAGCGCGATAACACGCCTGCGCATGTTGTCGACCATCTCGCGGTCGTGCGTAGCCACGAGGACCGTGGTGCCCGTGCGGTTAATGCGCTCGAGCAGGTCCATGATGCCACGCGACGTTTGCGGGTCGAGGTTGCCGGTCGGCTCGTCGCAGACGAGCAGCGGAGGCCTGTTGACGATGGCGCGCGCGATGGAGACGCGCTGCTGCTCGCCGCCCGAGAGCTGATCGGGAAGCTTGTCGAGCTTGTCCTGCAAGCCGACGAGGCGAAGGACCTCGGGCACCTGCGTGCGTATGACGTGGCGGTTCTTGCCGATTACCTCGAGGGCGAACGCGACGTTCTCGAAGACGGTCTTGTTCGGCAGGAGCTTGAAGTCCTGGAACACGCAACCGATGTTGCGGCGCAG
>CAMOUE010000083.1 GCA_946626265.1 uncultured Eggerthellaceae bacterium
CGCTCCCGCCGGCACCGCACGCCTGCCAGCACCCCCGCACCCGCACCCGCAACCGCCCGCCAACCTGCGCTAGCAAATCCTGCCCGACGACTGGTTCCAGTCGTAAAGCGCCCTGCGCAGCGCGATGCGTTCCGGCGTTGCGCCACAGGCTTCCTTGCGAATGCGCTTGCCGACGGCCTTGGCAATGGACCCGATGATGTACTCGTACGTAAAGAGGTCCCCGACCTGTTCCGCATCGAGCTCGATGACCTCGAAGCCCATCTCCCTCAACGCGTTCACGCGCGCCCTATCAGCGGCGATTTCGGCCTCGCTTGAGTGATCGTACTTGCCATGATGCTCGACATCCCGCCAGAACTCGATATAGGCCATATCCAGATAGCATTTGCCGCGCTTGGCTATATGCGCGGCTTTGTCCGAAAGCTCGATGCATGCGTTCATAGCCGGCTGCGGCAATCCATACCCACCGCAGCGGTACGGAAGGCACATCGTCATCTCGTCGAACGTCTCCATAGGTGATGCCGAACCATCGACGACGTGCCGCAACGCCGCCAAAGCCCTCTCCCGCCCCCGGCAACCACGCGATTGGCTTAGGAAGGCGCCGAGCGACTCCTTGGTGGCAAGCGGCACAGTTCGTTTGCGAAAGCCCCGTTCTTCCGTTGCGTCGAAGCTGTACCTGCCGCATAGCTCATCGCCGAACGCGACGAGCAAGGGAAAGTCGAGCATCGACGCCGCTCTTAGGAACATGAATCCCAGAGACTCGATGCACACGTTGTTCCCGAGCCGATAAAACGACCCCTCCGGTACGAACCCGTTCCATTCGCGCACGTCGAGCCGATTCGTCTGACGGCCCTGGCTACCGCCCACATCGAGCACGTGAAGCACCCCTCCGGCCGATTCGAGAAACCCTCGATCGACCCAATCGGGAGCGCAAGCCCAAACATCCCGCCCCGACGAAGCGCAGTTTTCGGGAACGTACGACGATGCACGCTTGGGAGCTCGGTCGAGCGGATAGCGGCGACGCCAGAACTGGGCCGATGACCCTATGTCGAAAACGAGATCCATGGGCGCATGTTACAGGCGCCGCCTGTCCGCTATATTGCCCGCAACTAACCGCGAGAACGCGAAAACATTGCAGGAATCGCACCCGACCGTTCCCGCAACGCCTCCCGATTCGCTCCCCTATTCGTCCACCTTGGGGAACAATGCCGTCGAGAGGTAACGCTCGCCCGTGTCGGGCAGGATGACCACGATGTTCTTGCCCGCGTTCTCGGGACGCTCGGCCAAACGCGCGGCCGCAGCAAGCGCGGCGCCCGACGAGATGCCGGTGTTCACGCCCTCGGTACGCGCCAGCTCCTGCGAAGCGGCGATGGCGTCCGCCGTGCTGACCGAAACGACCTCGTCGACGATGTCCGCGTCGTAGTTCTTAGCCACGAAACCCGGCATGATGCCCTGGATGCCATGGGGACCGGGCGTGCCGCCGTCGAGCGCCGGGGACTCCTCGGGCTGCACCGCCACGATCGAAAGCCCGGCCTTGCGGGGCTTGAGCGCGCGGCCGATGCCCGTGATCGTCCCGCCCGTGCCCACGCCCCCGACGACGATGTCGACGTCGCCGGCCGTGTCGCGCCAAATCTCCTCCGCCGTCGTCACCTCGTGGATCGCAGGGTTCGCAGGGTTTTCGAACTGCTGCGGGATGAACGAGTTCGGCGTGGCGTCGCGGATTTCCTCGGCCTTCGCAATCGAGCCCTTGATGCCTTGCGCCGCAGGCGTCAGCACCAGCTCGGCGCCGTATTGACGGATGAGGGCGCGCCGCTCGACCGACAGCGACTCGGGCAGCACGATGACCACCTTGTAGCCGAGCGCAGCACCGTACGCGGCGAGTGCGATACCGGTGTTGCCGGACGTCGGCTCGATAATCGTCCCGCCCGGCTTCAGGATGCCGTCGGCCTCGGCTTGCGCGATGAGCGAATAGCCGATGCGGTCCTTCACGGAACCCGCCGGATTCTGGTACTCGAGCTTCGCGAGCAGCGTTGCGCCGAGACCGTTCTTGCCGCCGAACCGGTTGAGCTGCAGAAGAGGCGTGTTGCCGATGAGCTCGACGACCGATTGGGCGACGTTCTTGTCAAGGATCTTTGGTTGGGTCATTTTGATGCCTTCTTTCTCGTGTGCCGCGCGGCACCCCGCCGCGCTTCCTTGGATACGGAATTAATTCTAGTTGTTTTCTAGGATTTGTGTATTCCCCATTCTCGATAAACGGCAATCGCAAATGCGGATAACCGAGAACGCCCAACCCGCCGTATCATCTGCTCGAGGCATTCGCTACGAAATGCACCTGCGTTCCGGTGAGGAGGCGACGATGGACGACAGCTCCTTCAACTCAATGGCATCAGAGATCGAAGGCCTGCTCGGCATAGACAAAAACCACCGCGCGAACTGGGCTTTCCCAACGCGCGCCGTGCACGGTTACGGCGCTTTCCCCGACCCGGCGGGCGCCGTGAGCACGCCTATCTACCAATCCGCGACGTTCGGACATCCCGCCCTCCACCAATCGACGGGCTTCGCCTACAGCCGCTGCGGCAACCCCACCGTCCTCGAACTCGAGGACACGGTCGCGCTGCTCGAAGGCGGGCTCAAGGCGCTCGCGTTCTGCAGCGGCATGGCCGCCATATCGTGCATGGTGAAGCTGTTCGAAAGCGGCGATACCGTGCTCGTCAGCGACGACGTGTACGGCGGAACGCACCGCCTGCTGCAAGACGTCTATGCGTCACGCTACGGCATCGATTTCAAGCCCATCGATTTCAGGGACCTCGCCGCTGTCGAGGCCGCCTGCGAGGAAGGCGTTGCCGCATTCTTCGTCGAGACGCCCACGAACCCCACCATGAAAGTCGCGGACCTGCGCGCGCTCGCCGAGCTCGCTCACGCGAACGACGCGCTTCTCATCGTCGACAACACGTTTCTCACCTGCTATTTCCAACGCCCGCTCGAACTCGGCGCAGACCTCGTCGTCTACAGCGGCACGAAATACCTTTGCGGCCACAACGACGTCATCTGCGGGTTCCTCGTCATACGGGACGAGCGGCTGCTCGAGCACGTGTTCATGGACTACATGAGCGAAGGCGACGCGCTTGGCCCCTTCGACGCATGGCTCATGCTGCGCTCGCTCAAGACGATGGCTTTGCGCCTCGACGCACAGCAGGCGAACGCGTTAAAGGTCTGCTCGTTCCTCAAATAACATCCCCATGTGGAACGCGTGCTCTACGTGGGCGATCCCGACCATCCCGACTTCGACCTCACGCGCAGCCAGTCGTCCGGGTTCGGCGCCATGATCAGCTTCTACACCGACACCGCCGCGCGCGCCGAACGCGTGCTCGAGCGCGTAGAAGTCATCACGTTCGCGGAAAGCCTCGGCGGCGTCGAAAGCCTCGTCACGTACCCGGCCATCCAGACGCACGGGTCGGTGCCGGCGCCCACGCGCGAGCGGCTCGGCATAACCGACACCCTGCTGCGCCTGTCCGTCGGCATCGAGGATGCAGCCGACCTGATCGCCGATCTCGAACAGGCACTCGCATAGCTGGCGAAAAACTGGCAGAATATCCCGCAAGTCCTCCGCTTTGAAGCTTCCACAGGGAAAGGAACGTGAAGGCATGACCTATGGTTTCGACGCGCCCATCGACAGGCGCGGCACCGACTGCATCAAATTCGACCGCCCCGAACTGCGAGGCCGCGCAAGCGACCTCCTGTCGTACTGGGTCGCCGACATGGATTTCGCGACATCGCCCGAGGTCGTCGAGGCCATCTGCAAGCGCGCGCAGCACGGCATCTTCGGCTACACCGACCCGGGCCCGGATTACTACGCCTCGATAGACGACTGGTGCTCGCGCCGCTACGGCTGGCACGTCCCCGCCGACCAGGTCGTCGCGACGCCCGGCGTCGTGTACGCGCTCGCGGCCGCGGTGCGCGCGTTCACCGCGCCCGGAGATGCCGTCGTCATCCAGCAGCCCGTGTACTACCCGTTCTCGAGCGTCGTCGAGGGAAACGGCCGCAAGCTCGTCGTCACGCAGCTCGCCTTCGACGGGGAGCGCTATTCAATCGACTTCGAAGAGCTCGAGCGTGCGATTGCCGACAACAACGCGCAATTGCTCCTGCTCTGCAACCCCCACAACCCGGTCGGACGCGCATGGAGCGCTCTAGAGCTCGGCCGCATCGCCGACATCTGCGCGCGCCACGGCGTGATCGTCGTGAGCGACGAGATCCACATGGACTTCGCGCGGCCAGGACACGAGCATGTCCCGTTCGCGCGAATTTCCGGCGAAAGCGGCTGCACGTACATTGCGGCGATAAGCGCCTCGAAGACGTTCAACCTCGCGGGCCTGCAGACCGCCAACGTTGTCATTCCCGACGAGGGTCTGAAAGATGTCTACCGCGCCACGATGCTCGCCTCGGGCTACAGCCAGCCGAACGTGCTCGGCGCGATCGCCACCCAAGCCGCCTACGAATATGGCGAACCGTGGCTTTCCGCCCTGAAGGACTACCTAGAGGGCAACTGGAAGCTGCTCGGAGACATGCTGGCGGCACGCACGCCCGAGCTGAAGCTCATCGAGGCGGAAAGCACGTACCTCGCCTGGATAGACTGCAGGGCGCTCGGATACGACGCCAAGGCGCTCGAGCGCTTCATTGAGGACGAGGCGGGGCTCTGGCTCGATTGCGGTGGCATATTCGGCGCAGGCGGAGACGGTTTCGTGCGAATCAACATCGCCACGCAACGCGCCTACCTGGAACGCGGGATCGACCAGCTCTGCTCGGCCGCCGGCCGCGCGCTCGCACGGCTCAAGTAATCAAGGCTCAAGCAATCAATCGAGAAGAGAGGTCACGCTCATGCTCGACGAAAACTGCCCCATCGAGGAGGTCCGCACGCTGTTCGGCAACGACCGGTTTGCCACCGAGGCATGCGGCTGCCGCGTCGTGGAAGCCGAGCGCGGACACGCCGTCTGCGCCTTCGACATCGACGGCGTCCATCTGAACGCCCAGGGAAACGTCATGGGCGGGGCTATTTTCACGCTCGCGGACTTCGCGCTGGCAATCGCCTGCAACATGGGAGAAGAGCCCACGGTCGCTGTCAGCAACACGATAGAGTTCCTGAGCACGGCGAAAGGCTCGACCCTCATCGCCACCTGCGATGCCGACAAAAGCGGGCGCAGCCTTGGATTCTACACAGTCGAAGTCGTCGACGATCTTGGAACGCCTGTCGCGAAGATGACCGCCACGTGCTTCAGGCGCTAATCGCGCATGCTTCGCACACTGTGCCGACCGCGTCCGCGACGTGAGTTGAGCCGGCCGTGCGCGTGACGCGAATCGCACTTGTCGAGCGTGTCCCGCGAGCTGAGCTAATCGCGCTCGCCTCGCGAGCCAAGCTGACCGTGCATGCCTCGCGGATTGCCCGGACGCGATCGTCGGTCATGCCGAGCGTCTCGCGCATGAACGCATCCCAACTACCGTATTCGCCGTCGATGGCCGCATAGAACGCCGCGATATTCTCGGGTTCGGCACGATGCGACACGACGAGCTCGTGGGCGCGTTTCTCGTCGCCATCGGACAGCCTGAGGAAGCGCGCGAACATCTCGTCGTAGCGCTTGTCGCGCGACACGTTCGTGAGCAGGTAATCCTCGAGGATATCGTCGCGGCTTGCCCCGAGCACCGACAGCACGAGCACGGCCATGATGCCCGCGCGATCCTTGCCGCCGCTGCAATGGAAATAAACGGTGCGGCCGCTCTGCGTGCGCGCGAAGATCTCGTCGAGCGCCTTGCGCATCTGTGCCGTCGTGAGGCGGTTGGAAAGCGAACGGTAGAAATGCGTGGGCTCGCAAGCGAAATCGGGGCCGACAGCCTTCGTGCCCTCGGCGCGCTCCGTGTACTCGATTCCGACCTTCTCGAGGTCATAATACGGAATGTGCAGGTAATCGACGCCATCGGGCACCTGATTGGGCTTTGCTGCAAGCTCCCATCCGCAGCGCAGGTCCACGACGCAGCACACGCCGCGCTTGACGAACAGCTCGTCGACGTCCGCCTGTGTCGGGGCGGAAAGGGCGCTTCCCCGATAGAACAAGCCGGATTGCACGACGCGACCCTCCCCTACGGGGATACCACCCAAATCGCGCACGTTCTCGACGTTTTCCAGCTCGATGGTTCTCAAGGACCGACCTTCCGACTCGCCACGTTCGAACTCAACGTATTATGACCGAAATGGACCGCACGCGGGGGGCGCCCATCAAAACACGATAACGTTCCCGTGCGAAAAGCGCACGTTCGGAAACGCCGCCGCGTTGGATGCCGAAACGTCTAAGCGCCGACAATGGGCCCTCTAAAGCCCAAAGCATTCCTCAGCGAGCAGCGTCATGAAATCGTCGGAAAGGTAAACGGGAAGCTTGCGCGCCGTCTTCTCGGTCCGATGCGCATTCGAATCGACATTGTAGCTGATGAGCGCTCGGCAACACCACGTGACCGAGCGCAATGCTGTCATCTTGCGCCATGCGTCGAACCGCTCGTCGAAGTTCCCCCGCTCGAAGCGACCATCGACGGCGCGCCAGTAATCGTTCACAAACCCTTCGACACCGCGCGACGGGAACAGGAATTCGCTGTCCCAGAACGTGGTCGTCGGCGCCACGAAGTACGCGACATCTTGCGCGACCTCGCCGATAATAGGCCGCTCCCAGTCGACGAAGTAGCCGGGATTCTCACAGAAGCGGCCCACCTGCCGGGTGTTCGCCGCAGCCGCATGGGCCGACGCACCAGGAATGAGGAAATGCGAGGGCAGCGTCTCGGTGTTCACGATGTGAGCTTGCCCGCTTGCGCATCCAGGCGCGAGAGCAGACGCGGCATCGCGTGCGGAACCTTCAATAGGCTTGGCAGCATCGATGAACCGGCGCGCCCATCTGGTAATTCGCGCGTCTTCGAACGCCGACGCGAGATAGATTTCGAACCGCTCCAGGCATTCTTCGAAAAGCTCGCGAAGCGGGTCTTTCGGCCTGTGGAGTTTTTTGGCCTGCTCGGCGGGAACGGCGTGCACGTCGGCCATGATCTGAGCAGCGCAACGCAGGTCGCCCGGCCTGAGGTGGTCGAAATCGAGCATGTCGCCCTCGCAGAACCCGATGACGAGCGCGCCTTTTCCCGGCGCACCTTTCGTGCTGTCGACGAAAAGCGGCTTCGGCACACGCCCCGATTGCTCAAGCGCCTCGAGTGCAGCATATTCGTATCCGACCTGGTCGTCGTGGAACGGTTGGCTCGCCACGTTGATGCGCAGCACGAACGAGCGCCCCGTCGACGGATCGTCGATGCGGTAGTTCAGGTTGTGCTCCCCCATGCCGAGCGGGCTCAACTCGAGCGATGTTTCTGCATCAGCGCCGATTGCCACGCGAAGAGCCTGGTTCGATGCCAGATACGCCTTCGCCTGCTCGAGATTTCTTCGCGCCTGATTGGATCCGCCCACTACATTCGCCGCCTTCCCTATTCGCACCTTTTGTCCATGATAATGAAACGCTCGGGGCTTCGGTAGCGGGTGTTTGACTGCACTTGGGCAGCGAGTTCTTGGGCGGCGAGCCTGAGCACCAGCGCCTCGAAATAAACAAACTTAAATTAGCTCTTGTCTTTTAATAGACTATGTCTTATATTGAAGGAGGTCTGAAGCACAACGATTGTGAATCCCCTCCTATCGCAATCCCCGCTTCAAAAAACGAGCCGCCATTGCGTCCCTCCACTGCGATGGCGGCTTGTTTTTGAGACAACAACCTACCGGTCTGCGCAAGGAAAACCCCGCGATTCCTTCAGAACATCCGCCATCTCGTGCACTGGATCGGACTCACTGCACGAGATTGCGGCCATTCTGAAGAAAACGCGGGGTTTAGCCTTACTAGCTTTTTACCACACTTGCAGACATGCCACGCAAGGCTTTTCGAGCTGCGAATATCGAAAACAGCAGATAACTAAGGGGCCGCGATTCGCGCTCACGTTTTCCGCGCAACGCCCCTGCATCTACCTGGTGACTACACCTCAGCGTCTACCAAGCGCCTACCCGGCGTCTACCAAGCGCCTACCACTTCTCGACGATGTTGCCCGGATCCTTGAAGATGCGCAGGGCGGGCACGAAGCCGCGCACGCGCGAGAGCGGGTAGACGTTGGAATGGCAGCCGATGACCGTGCCGGGGTTAAGTACGCTGTTGCAGCCGACCTCGACGCCGTCGCCCAGCATGGCGCCGAACTTCTTCAGGCCGGTCTCGATGGCCTCGCCCGTCGCGAAGTCCTTCACGGTCACGAGCGACTTGTCGCTCTTGAGGTTCGACGTGATGGCGCCCGCGCCCATGTGCGCGCCGAAGCCGAGGATGGAGTCACCCACGTAGTTGTAGTGCGGCACCTGCGCCTTGTCGAACAGGATGACGTTCTTCAGCTCGGTCGAGTTGCCCACGACCGCGCCCTTGCCCACGATGGCCGGGCAGCGCAAAAACGCGCACTGGCGAACCTCCGCGCCGTGGTCGATGATGAGGGGCGAACCGATGTAGGCGCTGTCGAAGACGTTGGCGTCCTTGGCGATCCACACACCTTCCGACGGATTGTCGAACTCGTCGGCAGGCAGCGTCGGCCCGAGCTCGAGGATGAACTCCTTGATGTGCGCGAGCGCTTCCCACGGATACTCGAAACGCTCGAGCAGCGGTGCCGCAATGGTGTTCGACAAATCGTACAAATCAGCAATTTTCGCCTTCATGCAATGCTCCATTCCCCCGCCTCCGTCGGCGGCATACAGTTTTCGAAACCAACAACGAGGAACCGTCCTTACGGAAGCGCCTCTTTGTTCGGCTTCAACAATACCAAAACGGGCGGCCCGGTGATGTCGGACCGCCCGTCAATCATTCATTTTCTGCTTCGCTTCGCACTCGTTACAGCGTCAGCTTCGAGGCCGCGCCCTCGTCGCAGAAGAAGGTGACGTCGG
>CAMOUE010000084.1 GCA_946626265.1 uncultured Eggerthellaceae bacterium
GGCAGCCTTGTCGCCGCGAAGCTCCTCGGCGGTGTAGACCCGGTTCTCGCCGACCGTGCCGCTCGCCTCGGTGTCCTCCATGCTCGAGCCGTATACGATGGCGTCGTTGTAGACCACACCTTCGACCAGCACGTTATCGTGCGTGAATCCGTCGTTTTGCCCGACGATGCCACGCTGCCTCATGTTGGCGCCCGCAATGATCGAACCGGCGTTGTAGCAACCGTACACCTCCGAAACCGGCGTCGTAATGCCGCCGTTCGCCGGTGCCAAGTCACCGAAATATGTCAGCATGCCGACGATGCCGGCGGCATAGTAGCCGTTTTGCGTCGTCATCGTCCGCGCATTCTCGTCGTCCCAGACGGCCGATGCCACCGTACCGAGGTTGGCGCAATACGAGACAACTCCGTTAGCTGTGCCGACGATTCCACCGGGAGACGGCTTGTTCCAACGCGTTGCCACGATATACGTGTCAACCAAAGACCCCGAAGCCGTCTTCTTCGTCGAATTGAGGCACTCCGTGACCGTCGTGTACGATGAGGCCTTGCCAACTATGCCGCCGACCGTGACACTCGCATACACGTCGCCGTAGTTCGTGCATCCCGACACGACGAGGGGGTCGGCGCCGTCGGCGCCGTCGTCGGCCCATGCTACATTCATGTTGTCCGCAAGGACGCCGCGTAAGGAGCCGCATATGCCCCCGACATGGTTGCCGTTCTTCGCCTTCACGTACCCTGTGTTCTGTCCCGTCTCCCCGAGCGGAGCCACTTCGACGCCGTTCGTGCAATCCACGACCGAACCTTGGCTGTAGCCCACGACGCCGCCGACCGCATAGCTTTGCGCTTCAATCTGCTTTCCAAACCGATCGAGTCCCGATAGCTTGGGGGTATCTACGCTCACCGTACCGGAGTTCGCGCAATCGCGGATCATGCCATGGGCATCCGCGGTTCCATAGATATGCTTGTCGTACGTGCCGATCTTCGACTCGTCGCCCAGCAACCCGACGACGCCGCCGACGCGCGTCACAAGCTGCGCATGTTCGATTCCCTCATCGGGAACAGCCGTCTGGCTGATGCTGACGGAACCGGAATTCGAGCATCCCGACACGTCGTACACGCATTGTCCGACGACGCCGCCCACGTTGCGAACCGGCACGAAGTCCTCGGCGCTCTGCTGTGCGACCTCGCTCTGGATGGTCAGCGACCCCTTGTTCACGCAATTCGTGACCGTCCCGGCGCAGTAGCCGACGACCATGCCGACGTTCGTGATGTAGTCCGTCGACGTTGAATCGCGTTCGATCGATATGGAACCAAGATCGCCGACTTCGACGTTGCTCACCGACCCACCTGGTCCGACGTAGCCGAAAACGCCCACGTTGGAAACGGGTGCGCTGTCGGAGGCGGAAATCGTCAAGTTGAAATTGTTGATCTGCGCGCCGCTCCCGTCGAAAGCTCCGAGGAACGGATGGTCCGCGGTGCCGATTGGCTCGATTGCGTTCTTCAAGAAATTCTTCGTCCCGCCGGTCATGACGATCGACTTTCCCTCGAACGACACGGGCTCGACGTCGGGGGTCCCGTCGTTGTCGTAATCCGCGGTCCCGTTCACCAGCTTTGACAGCGCAGCGAGCTCGCCTGCACTCGTGATGTTATAGGAAGCATCGTTCTCATGCCCCCTGTACCAAGCATAGTTCGTCTGGAGCGCAGCATAGGCCGCAATCGGAACGGATAACGCGATAGCACATGCGAAAGCCCCTATTAGAGCGACGACCCTCTTCTTGCCGACTGCAGCCATGGCTGCCTCCTATCTCATGCAAATTCCACTGGGAAGCGCTTCTGCCTCCTGAATCGGATGAATACCTCCAATCCGCCGGCCACCATCACGCCTGCCGCCGAGGGAAGCGCATAGGGTGCGAACGGGTTTTCCATCATCAGGGTGGCAACGTCCGACGGATGACGGTTGATCGCCTGGAGGACCGAAAACCGTCCCGAATTCAACTTAGTCAGGTCGTTGGAGTTCAGCTTCGTGACGGAGACGTCCTGATTCGAAGCGGAGGCGTTCTGGGATGCCCCTTCGGAGCCCGCGACGGTCTCGCCCGAGTCTCCCGTCGCCGTTTTTGCCGCCTCGGGGCCAGCTGTCGCCGAGGTCCCCTTGTTCACGAGATCGTAAGTCCCCATTCCCCCGTTGTTCGAATCATCGTTGCCGACGATGCTCGCTGTCGTCCCACCATCGTCAGATTCATCGTCCCCATCGTTCGTGGGCGTATTCCCTTGATTGTGGGGCTTCTGGGAGTCGCTGCTCTTCTCGGGGTCCTGCGGCTCTCCGCTCTTCTCGGGATCCTGCGGCTCTCCGCTCTTCTCGGGGTTCTGCGACCCAGGACTTTTTGACCCGTCGCTATTCCCGGGGTTCTGGGAAGCACCCGAGCTCTTGCCATCGGTCGGGCCTTCGGGCGTCTTGTCATCCGTCGAATCGTAAACGGTCGTATACGTTACGTTGCCCTTGTCATCAACGCTCTTCGACCAACCCTTGAACGTATACCCCTCATGCTCGGGCGCAGCGGGCGCACTCACGGAATCGGGATCGGCCGTCCTCGTCTCGGCGAGTACGGCGTTGGTTATCGAATCGACGAACCGAACATTGACCTGCGTTCCCTGCTCAACGGGGGGCGCGCCTTCAAGCACGACGTATATCGTGCGCATGTTGTACACCTGCAAGTTGCTTATGGACTCGCCCGTCGTCTTCGAGCCGAACAGCAGCAAGAAGCGCCGGTCTCCATTCAGCTCGTCATAGTGCGGTGACGTGTCCCTGCTCGAGTTGCGATACGAGTCGATTGCAATCATGGGCGCGACCTGTACCATGCCGTCGTAGCGACTCGCACCGCCGTTCAGGTAGTTGGGGAAATAGTAGCGATCGGTGTCGACGAGCATGCTCCAGCTAACCGAACCCTGGTAGTTGTCGGGCGTGTCGAAATGGAGCCGCGCCACGCCGTCTGTGTTGACACCGACATCTTGAAGCACCCGCGAGAGGAGCGGACCGCGCCCCGTCGTCGTCAAGCACCCACCGGTCCCAGTTCCCACGGCGGTATAGGTGGCGACGAACGTCCCGAGTGCCTCGAGATCGTCCACGGTGTACGTCTTCTCGGCGACGTACTGATCGGGGACCGTCTCGTAATAGACCTTCACCGTCAACTCGTTCTGAGGATTGTAATCGGTCACGTCCTCGCCGTCTTCAGTCGGCATGTCGATGGTCGCGCGCGCTTCGACTCGTGAACCGTTGAACCCTGCCGTCGAATACGCGATGACCTTGTTGGTACCCGCTACGACCGGACGATAGATTCCCTCTTCGCTCACCGCGCCCAAGCGTGTATCGGACGATTCCCAGAAGAGGTTGGCAACCTCTCCGTTCGTCTGGGACGCCAGCCCGCTCGAGGGCGTGCAGAGGTACTCGTTTTCGGCGTTTGTCGCAGGGTCGAACACGGTGACGCGCGCCGTCAAATCCAAGGTCGCAGTCGCGAGCGTTCCAGGCTCGAACCGATACGAATCGAATGGAGCACCTGAATCATCGCAAATGACAATATCGGTCACGTACTTGGTGTCTGTTTGCCCGCGCAGCTCTACGAGGAACATCGCCTTGAGCGGCGCGCCGTCCTCCGTGTAGGACCCGTCAACGCTGGCAATGACGCGAACCGTGCCGTCATCGGTGCCGCGCGCCGTCAACACGCCGGTCTGCGAGAGGGTTGCGAGCGTCTCGCCACCGGAATCAAGTTCCCAATCGACTTTGTTCGAGTCGTATTCCCAATCGCTCCCGTCATTCCAGAGGATGGCAGCATCGAAATCGATTTCCCCACCTCGTTGATCGATAACGGCTCGCACCGAATTGACGGTTTGGTCGCTCGACGACGCGAAGGCGTAGGCGTCCTTGTTGGTTCCCGTCAGGAACACGCCGACGTCCGCGATGCGAAGCTCGTCAGCAGCCGGAACCTCCGGCTCGGACGGCCCGCTCGGCTCGGGGTCGGCAGGCTGCGGGTCCACGGGCTCCGACGGCCCGCTCGGCTCCGGGTCCACAGGTTCCGGGTCGACCGGTTCCGGGTCGACCGGTTCCGGATCGACCGGTTCGGGGTCGACTGGTTCGGGGTCAACGGGCTCCGATGGCCCGCTCGGCTCGGGCTCCGGCGGCACATTCGGCTCGTCTGGCTCCAGCTCATCGGATTGCGAAGAGTCAGCGGACCCCGACGATCCGCCAGCCTGCTCTTCCATGGTAGCAGCCCGCTGAGACCCGGACTCGGCAAATGCGTCATGGGCGCATACCGATTGGGCGTACAACGTCGTGCCGAAGGTCAGCAGGAAGGCGAGCAACATGCGGAAGGCCGAGACCGCAACTGACCGCAGGCGCGCTCGAGCCGAGTTTCTCGTCAGCGGGGAAGCCACGTTAATCCCCTCCCGTGGCGCGATTGCCCATCTGGTCGGCCGTCAGACCAGACCCGTCCGGAAGCGTCGATTCGGAAGTCGTCTTCTCGTACTTCGCAGGCTGGCCGAGGGGCGGGTAGCTATTTCCCAGGATGTCGAGTGCTTGATCGGTCGTGATATCAACCCAGTACATCCTGCTGTAGAAGTCCTTCATCGCCTCGACCATGTCGACATCGTAGCGATCGGGATACAGCATGTTCGCAACCCATTGAATGCCCATGAAGCGATTCACCCCTGGCGGGCGATCGCACCAAGCATAGGGGATGTTCGGCATCGTGTAGACGCGCCCGTCCTGCACGGCTTTGATGGTCGACCAGGCCTCCTTCGTGCGGATAATCTCGTCTGCGCCGCCGCGCACGACATCGTCCCAGGCAACGATCACCTCGGGATTCCATGCGATGACGCTCTCGAGCGATACGTTGGACATGCCGAGGCCTTGGGCTTCCTCAACCGCGGCGACGTTTCGCGCGCCGGCAACCTGGAATGTCAGGGCATGCTGCGAGACATCCGGCTCGGTTTGCAAGCCGAGCGGCCCTTCGGCGTAATACAGCGAGACCTTCTCGTCCTCGGGGATATCGCCGACAGCCGTCGAGACGCGAGCGTAGATGTCTTCCAGATACACCGCGAGGTCTTCGGCGCGCTCGGCAACGCCGAGCAGATCACCGAGAAAACGATAGGCGTCGGCGATCTTGTCAAATGAGCCGTCGATGCACACGACGGGAATGCCCGTCTGCTTCTGAAGCTTGTCGGCATCCGAGATGTTCGAGGCCGTCAGTCCGACGCCGGAAATGGAGAACACGACCTGAACGCCTTTCGCCACGAGCTCTTCGCGGTCAATCTCGCCGTTTCCGGACAGCGATCCCATGTTGGGAAGGTCCGCCGTGCCTTCGGGAAGGAAAGCAAGCTCCTGCTTCGTGAACGTCATCGACGTTCCCGCCATGAGCTTCGGAGCGAGCGAGAACACGAACACCTGCGCAAGAGCGCTCGTGAAATAGACGCGCTCGAGCGCCGCCGGCGTCGGTATCTTTAATTCGCGACCGGCGTGGTCGGTTATCACGCGCTCGCCGCGAAAGATCTCGTCACCGCGTTCCGACCGGCAGCCGGAAAGCCCTGCCAATCCCCCGACCGGCAGGGCAACCGTCAACGCGAACGCTCCACCGAATTGCAGGAACCTGCGACGTGTCATATCCTGGTCGAACATTGCCAATCCCCCATCAATCGAACGGAACGCACACGCGCTTGACGCGTCCATCCGCAAGCGGCACGTCAAGCACCTGAACGTTCGTCTGGTAAATGTCCTGGAGAGTCTCCGTGGTAATGGCCTGCTGCGAGGTTCCGTCCAACAAGATCGAGCCCTCCTTCATCACGATGACCCGATCGGCACAGAACAGCGCATGGTCCGGGTCGTGCGTGACCATGATCACAGACATTCCCGATTTCGCGAGCGTCTTCATGCGGGACAGCACGAGCTGCTGGTTACCGAAGTCGAGGCTCGCAGTTGGCTCGTCCATAATCAGAAGCTCCGGTTGCTGGGTAAGCGCCCGCGCGATGAGCACGAGCTGGCGCTGACCGCCTGAAAGGTCCGTGTAGGTCTCGTCGGCCAGATGCTCGATGCCCAGCTGGACCAGGGCTCCGTACGCGATTCTGCGGTCCTTCGGGGAGACGACCGCCAACCGTCCCATATGCGGCGTCCTTCCCATGAGAACGACATCTCGGACGGCAAACGGGAACGGCGGCGTATGCGCCTGCGGTATGTAGGCGAAATGGCGCGCCATTTCCTTCTCATCCATAGAGAGCACGTCCTTGCCGTTCATTTCGACAGACCCGCCGAACGGCTTGATCAAGCCCAGCAGGTTCTTCAGCAGCGTCGTCTTCCCACAGCCGTTGGCGCCGATGATGCAAGCGAATTCGCCGTCGCCCACCTCGAACGACACGTCATGGACGATTTCGGTGGCATCGTAGCCGGCGCGCAAGTCCTTCACGCGAAGCACGTCACCACCCCCTCATGTTGCGGCGGTAGATGATGATGAAGAAAGGAACGCCGAGCAGGGAGGTGAGAATGCCGATCGGCACCTCGACCGACAAGACGAGGCGGGCGATATCGTCGACGAGCAACAGAAACGATGCCCCGATAGCCATGGAAGCCGGCAGCAGAACCCGGTAGTTCGGCCCCACCAGCGCGCGGGCGAAATGCGGAATGACGAGACCGACCCAGCCGACGATGCCCGCGACTGCGACCGAACACGACACGATGAGCGTCGATGCGAATATGACGATGAGCCGGACCCGCTTCGTGTTGATGCCCATCGAGCGTGCTTCCTCATCGCCGAACGAGAGCACGTTGAGCTTCCATCCTTCCAACAGGAGCAGCACGAAACCGGCGAGCACGGGCACGATTATGGCAAGCATCTGCTCGCGGTCGATCGAAGCGAAGCTTCCCATCAGCCAGAACGTGATGGCGGGGAGCTTGTCGTTCGCGTCTGCGAGCAACTTGATGATGGACGTACCCGACTGGAACAGCGTGGAAACCAAGATGCCGCCGAGCACGAGACCCAAGATGGCATCGTACTTCACGAGGCGATTCAGCCAGACGGCCAGACCCACTGCGCACATGCCGCCGACGAACGCGAACAGCTGGACGTACACGTTGCCCAAATCGAGCAGAAGCGCGAGGCAGGCACCGAATGACGCACCCGCCGACGCACCCAAGATATCGGGCGAGACGAGGGGGTTCTTGAACATGCCCTGGTAGCTTGCGCCCGCAACCGCAAGAGCTGCTCCCGACAGCAACACGACGATGATGCGCGGGAAGCGAATCTGGAACAGGACGTTGTCGAGCTCCCTGTCGAAGTACGGCCAAGTCGGATCGAGAGCGTAGCGGATATGGTCGTATACGCCGTAAAACCACTCCGCCGGCGTAACTCCATAGCGTCCGAGCATGAACGATGCGAAGAATATGAAGACGAACGCCGCCGCGATCGCCAGCTTCGCCCAGAGGGGAACGCGCTTGTTGAAGGCACGCTCAGCAGCGAGGGCTTCTCGCGCGAACTCGTCATCGGGATCGATCCCCGCCGCTGCGAACGGGTCGTCCTTGAGCGCGCGGCGCTGCTCGCGCGTGAGCTTCACGCGTTCCTGCGAACCCGAAGGTCCCTTGTCGCCTGCACCGTGGCCGAGCATGGTTACGCACCGCCGCCTTCAGAAGTGACGCCGCTCGATGCGGAAGCTTCGTCGGTGTCTGCTCCGGATCCGGCGTCCTGGCCCTCGGAGTCGCCCTCGACGAGGTACATCGTCCCTGTACGCGGGTCTTGGTACACCGTGCCGCGTTGCACGTAGGAGCTACCGTCGGCGCTGAGGATGTCCTGCAGCGTCGTCACGTCGTCGATTTCCTGCGATTCGCCGAGTTCAACCTGCTGAACGGCCTCCAGATCGACGTTCCAAGCAACGGCAAGCGCCACCATCAGGCCGCATGCGAACACGAGCATGGCATCGGCGATGTTCGCAACCGACGACATGGGATCGACGTCGGGCTCTTCTTCGACCACCCGAAGAGGAGCGCCCTGGGAATAGAGTCCTGACATGGCTCGATCACCGCCCTTCGCTATGCCGCCGTCGCATCGGGCTGCGCAACGGGGGATTCCGGCTGCAGCGCATCCGGCATGCGCTTCTTCAGAGCGCTCTTGTAGAGGAATGCGTGATTGGTCGGTTTCTCTGCGACGATCTGCCCTTCTGCGCGGAGATCCTCGATCTTCTGCAGCATCGTCGCCATGGCGCTTTCGAGCGCATTCATGTAGCTCTCGTACCACGTCTTGCGAATACGCGCGACGACCAGGCACACAGCCGCCGACGCCAACCCGGCAACGGTCGTGTTGAACGCGATGATCAACGAGCCGGAGAGCGAGGCGAGGTCGCCCTGACCGAGGGCTGCAATACCTGGCCCGAGCGGAATGAGCGTCCCCATGAGGCCGAGCATGGGAGCAACGCGCACGGCAATGTTGTTTCTGTTCACGATCTTCTTGTAGTAGATGTCCTCATCGTTGAGAAGCCGCTTGACGAGCGCTATGAGCGAATCGCCGGGCAGCTTGCGATAGTCGTATACCGTAAGGAGCGCGATCTTCTGCCTGTTGAGCAACCCCGACTTGATGATGACATCCGGAATGCCGTCGAGGCTGCTGTCCATGAGATCGGAAAGGAGATCCGGCATATTGACATTGAAATTGCGCTTTTCGGTGAATAGCTCGGCGATGACGCTGCCGATGCTGAAGAGCGCATACACGATGAAGGCGAGCAGCAGAATGATAGCCGGCCCCAGCATCGCGTCTGAGACGATGCTCAATATGTCGCCCAAGTACGTTTGGGCAAGAACGAAATCCATGGTTTCCCTTCCCTCGAATCATGTCAATCGCCCCGATGTGACGACCATGACGAAAAAACAGCCCT
>CAMOUE010000085.1 GCA_946626265.1 uncultured Eggerthellaceae bacterium
CCCTGAAGAGCATCTCGAGCCTCCCAGGGCAGTCGCAGGAGGCGCGCTGCACGCCGCAGTCCGCAACGGGGAAGACCTCGACGTCGTGGACGATCTCGCAGATAGCCTCGCGCACGATGTCGCCGCTCGCCTCGTAGACGTCGCGCATGTTGCGGAAAACGGCGTCGTGCCAGTCGCTTTCCATGGCGTCCGCGAAGAGGCACTTGAGCCGGGGGTCCGGCGCGCTCAAGCCGAACAGGCAAAGCCCGTCGCGGAAGAGCGAGAACAAGCCGGTCACTCGAGACGCGCTCTCCGGGTCGCCCTGGAACGCGACGTACTCGGCGCCCGTCTCGGGGTCGGTGACGAAGCGCTCATCGCACATCGGCGTCCCCCTTCCCGTCCACGGCCTCCCCGCGCCGGGGGACCGAGAAGCGGCATGCGGCGCGCCTGCGGAGCTCGTAGAGGCTGTAGTGCCTCATGACCTTGACGCAGGTATCGTGGTATGCCCGCACGTCGAAGGGCTCCCCGGCGATGAGCGACACCGTCTCGTGGACGTAGCGCGACATCTCCGTGGAGAGGTAGGTGACGCGCAGCGCGCGGCAGGTGCCGCGCCGGTCGAACACGGCCACGGTGAGCATGTAGCCCATGCCTTCGTCCTCCTCGGCGATTTCGGGGATCTCGGGCATCCCGGTGAAGCCGGGAGTGTAGTAGACGTCGTACTCGACGCCGCGCTTGCCGCCGAAGCGCATCGTCATGACGAGCACGTCGTCCACGCGTCCGGCGGTGGCGTCGAGGGAGCCCGACTTGATCATGGCTATCTCGCTCGGCGAGGGGTTCGCCATGAACACGTACGCCGTCAGCCCTCCCGGGCCGATGTCGAGGACGGCTCCGTCCCTCATGCCCGCGAACTGCGGGCAGCGACAGCCGGTCGCCAGCACGAAGAGCTCCTCGGCGTCGTTGTGCGCCTCCTGGCGCGTCTTGTCGTCAGCCATAGCTGACCTCCCTTCCGCGGGGTCACATCCCCGCTCCGTGGGCCTTACAACCAACCGGCCCCGGAGGGCAAAGTCCTCCGGGGCCGGTTTCTGGAGCACGCCGCGAAACGGCGCGCTCCCTCCCTTCTTGCCGCCCTCCTACGGGGCGATGAGCTCCAGCTGGCACCTCATCGCGCGCATCAGGTTGCGCTCTGCGTAGGAGCGCGCCATGGCGCCCACCGCGCGCCCGTCGAGCTCGGGGAACCGCTCGGCGGCCCGCCGGGAGACGGCCTCCGGGACGCACTCCGCACGGTCCAGCGCCTCGTCGAGCGTCGGGAAGCCCTGCACACGCGCCTGCAGGCGGGCCATAGCGATGCGACCCATCAGAGCCTCCACCTCGTCGTTGAGGATCAGCTCGCTCGCTGCCTCCACGTCCCCGCGCCGCTCGTAGACGTCCATGACGTCGCAGAACCAGCTGGCGAGGACGGCGCGCATCACAGCGGCGTGCGGGGTCCCCTCCGCGTGGACCGTGGAGTCCTTGGCGTCGACGTAGTACGTCCCGCACCTGATCTGGTCGGCCTCCTCCGGCGGGAAGACCGCGCCGCGGAGGTTGGGTTCGGCCGGCTGGCGGCCGAATCGGACTCCCATGACCTCCGGGTCGACGTACGCGCGGCTGAGCCCGTACTTCTCCCAGATCCTCGCCCCGATGCTGGCGAGCATCTGCTTCTGCCCCTCGTTCAGGGCACGATGTGAAACTGGCATGGTGTCAACCACCTTTCATTCCAGTCATGGGGGGGTTGCACCCCCCATGACTTGTCTCAGCAGAAGGCCCCGGGGCTCATGGTCCACCGGGGCCTGTTCCTCGGCGGCGCCCATCCGCGTTCGCGGAGGGTGCGCCGTGCTGCCTCGCAGCACTCTTCTTGTCTTCGCGGCAGCGCCTATGGGGCGGGGCCGCACGGGCTCTCATCCATGGAGTCCACCTTTCTCTCGAAGGTCGCGTTCGCCTTGTAGCGCGAAGGCTCCAACCTCCTCGCTCCGCTTCTATCCCCGAAGCGTGGTGCCGGTCACCACGCTGCGCCCCCTTCTAGGGCCCTCTCGACCGCCGATGTCATGTCGGACCGACTACGTGCCATCCCGGCCGTCTCGTGCATCTCCCCGCATAGGCGAGCCCCTGCGAGCCTACTGCCATACTCGCGCCGCAGGCGCCCACGGTCCCCTTCCAGGCAATTGGGGCCCCGTGGCGTTCGGGCCAGTTGGCCCTGTAGCCGCATGCCGCGCCAGCTGCCTGCCAGCGCGCTCGAGGGCTTTCCTTCCATCCAGGAGTCGCCCTGGGCCCGCGAGGGTTCGCGGGCTTTGCCTCTCGACCTTCCCCTCCTCGGGACGTCGTCCCGCAATGTCGGTCCTTGCAATCGGAAGGCCCCGAGGGGACAGGCCCTCGGGGCCTGGTCGGCGCCGCCGCCATTGGCGCGCGCCTCGCGCGATGGCCGACCGCCGTCCGGCAGCGGGCCCCGTTCGGCGGGCCATGGGCCTTCGGCACGGTCCGCTCGTTAGAGAAGCAGGACCGCGGGCGCACTTGCCCTCCATCGCATCCCTCCTTCCGGCCTCCTCGGCGTCTGCACCGGACGGCAAACGCCGTCCTTCCGGATCGCCCGATCGTCTGATGGCTCGCCTTTCCGCCCGCCCTCCCTGCGCATGCAGGAGGGGGAGGTGTCGCCTTGCGGCCTCCATCACCGCGACAGTTCCCGCTAGTCACAAAATATAATGTCGCGTTTAAATGTCGCATCCTATTTGCGACTTCGTCTTTCCATCTGGAATGCCCTGGATTCCGAGTGGAAAGACGAAAAAAAGCTGCTAACAGCGGTAGATTAAACCGATGTTAGCAGCGTGGTCGACAAGCCCTCTATTTCGCGCATTGGACATCACAATGACAATTGGAATTAATAAAAAATAAAGTTATATTCAACTGAATACAACGAGGTGCGGAATCGCGGCAGCTGCCTCGTGCAAGGCTAGAAGCCCGGTCCAACCCGCCGCCGCTCGGTCCCTCCCGTCGCCGTGGCGGCTCATCCCTCCCGGTGCTCGGCCTGCTCCAGCAGCTCCAGGGCGCCGGGAAGGCGCGCGAAGCGCTCGCGCCAGAGGTCGTACGAGTCGAAGTGAAGCGTCATCTCGGGCTCCACGAACTGGCACCACGCCTCGAACGATAGCGGCTCATCGGGGTTGCCCTCCTCGCGGGGGCCGAACGGGTCGGCGTATACGTACAAGGACTTGCCGGGGATAAACTTCGGGTCACCGCGCCGCCAGCCCTCGGGCACGTTGCCCCTCCTGGACCTAGCCTCGAAATCGTACAGCCACTCGTCGTAGCGGTCGGCGAGCATTCCATCGTATCCGGATGACACTCTGTCGCCCAGCATCGACCGGCTTCTTGCGAGTTCTTCGGCATCTTTCCACGTTGACGTGTCGTTAGCGCCGTCGCCGGGAGGCGGCATGACGGGCATCGATCCCAGAGGTTTTCCCTGCGGCATGTACGCGGCGTACACGTGCTTCCTGGCCCTGTCGGCTTCGCTCTCCGTGTGGAGCTCCCTTGCATCGAACGCGAACCTGTTGTTCTCTTCGACGAGAGCGGCCAGCTCGACAGCGGCGCCGTAGGGGCTGAAGCAGACGTCGTAGAGGTACGGTTCGTCCCCCTCCTCGTCCACCTTCCCCGCATACTCGCAAAGCATCCACCTGAGCCCTTCGAGCTGCCTCTCCTTCCCCTTGGGCGCGCCGGGCATGTCTATCTGGTATGACGTCACGGTCCGCACCGGGCTGTACATGCGGATGCTGGCGTACCCGTAGTCGGTGGGGGGCACGAACTTCAGCTGCATCGAGACCCTCCGGAAGAACGTGTCGATGTCGGCGATTTTCGCCGAGCCGCCGACACCCTTCGCCTCCAGGAAGAACTCGAGCGGCTCCTGGTTCGCCGATATGATTATGACCCGCGGCGCGATGGACGGCTTGTTCTTGAAGCGCGCGCTGGCGGGGGAGATGTTGTGGTGGTCCAGGAACCTCAGCCAGTCCTCTCCCGACATGGCGCCCGCCCGGACGTCGTCCATGAAGATCACCTCGCTGCCGTCGTAGTCGTCCAGCGAGTTCTTCGCGGCGGTCTTGACGACGTGCCATCCGTACGCCTCCTCGAGGTACCCGCAGAACGCCTTGGCGAACGTCGTCTTCCCGGTGCCGCCGGGCCCCTCCAGGAAGACGACCGTCTTCGTGAACTTTTCCTTCTTGAATGCCTCGGCGCCCAGGGCGATCCTCCTGTCGACGGCGTTCTTCAGGGCGATGTCGAGCCTGGGGGACTTCCTGGCGTAAATCTCGAACATCCTCGGGTCGCGAAGCATCTGCTCCCTGGATGTGACCCGGCCTTCGACGATTTCGTTCTCGAGCCAGTCGACCTTCTCCCTCGACGTTGCCCTCATGTTCGCCTTCACCCCGCGGCTCCGTTCCCATGACAGGTGCGCCTTGCGCCAGATGTCCATGTAGTCGTCGCCCCCGCCGTAGGTCTTGACAAAGTCTGCGTCGTACTGCGCCTTGTTGCTGTCCTTGGCGTGGATGAGGTACGCGAGCATGTCGTCGATCGCGTAGCGTCCCTGCTTCGGCTTCTCGAACGCTTGCTCTGCGAGCCCGGTCGCCTTCGCTAGGTTCTTCAACGTGAGCCCGTTGGTGCGCCCCGGCGACATGAAGACGCCGACCACGTGGACGTGGACGGGTTTCGGTACCTCCTCATACCGACGCTCGTTCTCGTTCCACACCTCGGCAATGTCCGAGTCATGCACCACGGCGTACAGCGCCTTCAGCCTCCCGCCCGCATCGGTTATCCGGTCGTAGAGGACCTTGCATAACCCCTCCAGCGACGTCCTCGCTTCGAGCTCCTCGTCCGTCCACCCGCTGAAGTGGACCTCGTCGAGCTGCGTCACGAGCATGAACGCGGAGACCCGCTGCTCGCCGCCCGCGCTCTTGGCGGGCGCTTCGGTTTTCTTCGATGCCATGTCGTCTCTCTTCTCGCATGTGGCCAGGCCCTTGCCGGATGGTTTTAGCCGCCGGCCGTCGCGCGCCACATAGGGTGCATGGGGCCGGTTCGGCTTCTGGGGCTGTCCCGCTTCCGGTTGCGGAGACGGTGCCTGCCGCATCCACTGGGGTAGCTTGCCCCATTATCGCACTCGTGCAGCCGCAAGGGCGCTTCCGGCATCGGCGCAACCCGCCGTGCCTCGCATGACATCGCGAACGTGTTTGCATTGGCGCGAGCGTGTGGCCCTCATCTGTCTCGATGCCGACGACGACTCGTCGCCCACGCTTGGGCCCCTCCGGTCCATGCCGCCCCAATCGGGCAACCCGGACACCGTGCGTTGTAGCGCGCGCTCGTCCGCCGCTCAAGGGCGCGCGAAACTTTTCCTCCACCGCGTTCCTGGAAACTTTAGCGCTCGGCTTCCCTTGCGCGCCGCCCGCGCACGCGCATATCTCCGCGTATGTCAGGTCCGCCCAGAAGGGGGCGGCGCTCGCATCGACCGTCAGCCAATCGGCCCGTCTGCGCATCAAGGAGCTTGGCGGCGACGTTGACGAGGTGACCGCGAAGCTCGACTCGTTCTTTCTGACGTACCCCGAGTGTTAGCGTGCATCAGGGTTTCGCAGATCGGGCTGCGCCCGAACTGCGAAACCCTGATGCTCTATAATCGCGGCAACGCAATAATGCAGATTTTGGCCTCCGGCCAAAGTAAGGAGGTTCATCATGAAAAACCCTGCAAGACGAGCGGTATCGTTCCTCACGACTGTTGCAGTCATCTGCATTGTATGTATAGCTATGACTTTTATGGGTTGTTCTGGCGGAACGGGGGCGTCTGCAAGTTCGAAGCCCGCTGTCAACTTGAAAACGGACAACTACGAGCTTGACGCCAGTTGGGAATGCCGGGGGGCAACTCTCCATTATCCCAGCGATTGGACCATCAAAGTTTTGAACGAAAAGACTGCGGGCATACAACTAAGCACGCCATTCCTAGGATTTGCTCGCATGCAATGGGCTGGTGAGTTTCGACAGAAGGAGCAGGAGGGTAATTACCAGCCCAACGAGCTGGTTGATGCGAGAGCAAAGAAATTTGCTGGTCAGTATGAAGACATCTTCAAAGGTCTTAAGGTTGGCGACAATTACACAATCAACTCCGAGGCGTTCGATGGCAAGTCGGGCAAGATAACAGCTATAGCACCCGTAAGCGGCAGAATAACCCACGAAAACGGAAATAAGTCAGATATTCGCGGCTTCTATTGGTACGGGTTGTACATAAATGGAGAGCGATATGCAAGTCAGTATATCTGCCTATTTGAGGTGAACGAGAAGGATTACGATGAGCACGGTGGCGATATGAAGGCTATCATTGACGCCATCGAAGTGTCCGAAGACCCTGATTACGACTACGATATGCTGAAACAATCAGGTTCTTCGTCCACGAGCGCTTCCGCAGCCACAAATAATTCGTCCGGTTCGACAACCTCTGCGAGTACAAGCTCCGCGCAAACATCCTCGACAAAGAGCTACAGTGCGGGCACATACAGAGTGGGGACCGATTGCCCTGCGGGCGAATACAAGTTAACCGCGTCGGGGCATGGCTACTTCTGCGTGTATCCAGACACTTCCAAGGGCGATATACTCGAAAACTCCAACTTTGATAAATGCCAGTACATCACCGTAAGCGACGGTCAATGCCTCGAAGTGAAAGATGCTACTTTTGTCTCTAGGGAAGATGCCAAACCTGCAAGTGGCACCATCAGCGGGCAAGGAAGGTACCTTGTAGGTTTCGATTGCCCTGCAGGCGAATACAAACTGACTCAAAACGGTGGGTCGAAAGGCTATTACTGCATCAACGACAACTCGACGGTCGATGCCGCAATACTACAGAACAACAATTTCGACGGGAACGACTTCTGCTCCGTTTCAGAAGGACAGTATCTTGAGCTTTCCCGTTGTACGGCAGAGCTTGCGTAGGATTCAAATAGCTAATCGAAACTAGGGTTTCGCAGATCGTGCTTCGCACGGGCTGCGAAACCCATCACGCAAGCGCCTAAATCTCTACACCGAGCCGCAATAGAGCGTCGCGCAGGCTGCTACCTTACCAGCCGCAGTCGCTACAATCTGACGGTGGGCACGCCTCGTCGCTGCCAACTGGTTCGAGGTATTCCCATATGTCCTCAGACTCGGCAACCATTCCGTACATCTTCGCTGCGAGCTGTTTCAACTCCGCAACCTCTTCGTCTGTCACACCAATCATCCCAACATCAACAAATAGAGACACCTATTCCAGTGTAACCATGTTGCTGTGTACGAAAAGCGTCACTCCAAATTGAAGATGCGCGGTTTTGCCGTGCAGTGCCTAAAACAAGGTCGTGAGATGCCCGCTTTCGAGTCGGCCCTAGTCCTAGTACCTCCATTTTCCATAGCGCGCCAGGGGCGCATCCCCTCATGGCCGGGGAGGCCAAGCGGTAATCCCCTCGGCTACGCCGTAAACCACCCCTCACGCCGTCTCGCACAAACGCGGCTGCACCGCGTTGGTGGAGATGCCGCGCCAAACGCTGCGCGAAGGGAAGTTGACGCCTTCGCCTCGGGGCTTCGTCGGCAGTCACGCCGAAGCAAGCGAGCTTGCTATCGGGCAGGCCGATACAAACCCCGAGGATGGAAGGAGCCATCATGAAAGCAATCCTAGTACCAGTCGGAGCCATGCCGCGAACCGTCGATATCGACGGCAGCCTCAAGTCCATGCAAGAAGCAGTGGGCGGCAACATCGAGTTGTGCTCGTGGGTGTTCGACGACGAGCCCGTCGTGTATGCCAACGAGGAGGGCAAGTTCACCTGCGAGCCCAACCGCGCGGTCTACGCGACGGCCGAGGACGAGGGCAAGGTCAGGTGGGACGGCGCGACCGTGCACGAGGGCGACCTGCTCGAAATCCTGTTCGGCGACGTCCTGTGCATTGGCTACGACCCCGAGACGGGCGAGGACCGAGACGTCACCGACGAGGAAGTCGCTCGGGTCAACGCCCGTTTCGGAACCCTCTGGAGCATTGAGAGCGGATGGGCCGAGGCGCTGCGCATCAGGCTTCAAGCGAGGGCTGCACGCCGATAAGCGAAACCAAGCGAGGGCGGCCTCTGGGCGGGGTCGCCCGAACCACCCGAGACGAACGAGGAGGATGAAGCATGTACTTCGAGAAATGCCAGGACCTGAACGAGCTGAAAGCCGCCTACAAGAAGTTAGCGCTTGAGCACCACCCCGACATGGGCGGCGACGTGCGCGTGATGCAGGAGATCAACGCCGAGTACGACCGCATGTTCCTGTTGCTGAAGGCAAAGCAGAACACGATGGCGAACGACGACGAGACGGGGAGGGTTCGCCATACGACGGAGACGCCCGAAGAATTCCGTTCGGTGGTCGAAGCGCTGCTGAAGCTTGACGGAATCGAGGTTGAGCTGTGCGGCGCATGGCTCTGGATTAGTGGCGACACCTACACCAATCGCGAAGCGCTAAAGGCGTGCGGTTGCCTGTGGAGCCGCTCGAAGTCTCGATGGTACTGGCGCCACACAGAGGACGATTGTAAGTGGAGCCGAGGCAAAACGTCCATGAGCGAGATACGCCACAAGTACGGTAGCGAATGGCTAGAACGTTCAGATGAACGGCAAAAATTACCCGCGTAGACCGTTCGCCGCACCGTCGAAAAGGCGGTGCGGCTCTCGTTCCGTCTGACGGAACGAGAGCCGTTTGTTGTTTGAACTGCGAAAATGCTATTTGTTTCTGTGTCGTTCATAAATAGCGAAAAATACAAGTGTAGTTGTGCTCGTGGTGATCGCGATCCTGGCGATCATGGTGTTCAGGCCACGGCTGCAAG
>CAMOUE010000086.1 GCA_946626265.1 uncultured Eggerthellaceae bacterium
GATGCGGCCGAGCGCAAGGCGCGCGCGGCAAAACCCGCACGTCGCGACGCACGTTCGCGCGAGACGACGCTTGCCGACCTCGAGGGCGAGCCGATGCCCCTCGCGCAGCGCATCGTCATCATCGCCGCGATAGTCTGCATAATCGGTGCGCTTGTTTATTACTTCATGTTCATGCGCTAAGATACTATGAGTTACTTTCGTCTCCCCGCATCCTGACGGGGTCTTTCGGGAGGAGCAAAACGATGACGAAACGCAGAAGAGGCGGCTCGCAAGACGCCAATTACGGATACGACGACAATCCAATCGGCCTGACGGAGGCGTTCGCGCCCGTCAAGGGCACGCAATCCGTCGACTACGATGTCGACGACAGCCAGATAGGCCTCACGCAGGCCTTCGGGGCGGTCGTGCCCGAGGAAGAGCCGACGTACGGTTGGAACGATGAGGACAAGTGGAGCAATTTCGACTGGAACGCGAACGTCGAGCCCGTCGAGGGCCAGACGGCGACAGGCGAACAGCCCCCCGTCCAGGCCGAAGCCGCCCAGCCCGCTGCCGCCGCGGCGACGGCGACAGCTACCGCGGCTCCGGCGGGCGTGGCCGGCGATACCAAGGCTACGTCCGGACGAGGCCGCCACGCCGCCCCCGACCCTTCCGCCACCCCCAAGATGCGCAAGTCGCGTCGGACGCGGCGCATCCTCATAGCGCTCATCGTCCTGCTTCTCGCGGGCCTTGCGGCGCTCGGCTATTTCGCGTACCGCTCGTTCACGGAAAGCCAGCTGCAAGCCGCGCAGCACACGCAGGAGCAGACCGCTGCGCCCAAGGACGAGTACGATAGCGGCGCGGCGGCCGACGTCGCCCACCAGCAGGCGACCGTCAAGGCGGACGTTCCCGACCTTTCGCAAATCCTCGGCATGACGCAAGACGATGCCGTCGCCGCGCTGAAGCGCGGCGCCCAGGTCTCTTCCACGAACGAGGCCTCCGAAGACGAAGCTCCGATCAAGACGCACGTCAACGTGACGCTGACCGAGGAGCCTTCGGATTCCCGCGGCGTCACGACGCCGACGGTCTACCTGGGCCTCGATGCCGACGGCAAGGTCGTTCAGGCGGGTTACTCGGCTTCGGCCGCCGTGCTCGGCTACGGGTCCGTGAGCTTCGACGACGCGGTGAGCAACGAGCACATCATCGAGAAGACCCTCAAGATGATAGGCGTCGACGTTCCCGAGGGCACGGCCACGTTGCCCGACAGCAAGGATGCATACTCGACGTATGCGTCGGACGGCACCACGGTCATGAAGGAGAACTACTCGTTCTCGGGCACGGCGGAGGTCAACTCGCTGCCTTGCTCGTGGTCGGCGGTCCTGTCGTACGACTACACCAAGCAAGTTCTGTCCGGCAACCTGTCCGACACCGTTCGCATCGTGTACGTCTACGTGACGCTCGATTCGTAGACTTTGCCAATTCATTGCGTCAAGTCCGACAGCTCTGTTCGGATTCTCGCCAACGCCCGGGGAATTGCCGTTAATTCCCCGGGCGTTTTCTGCAAGATTCGAATGCTATGCTCGCCGCAGAGCTTCGGAAGGAGGCGGTGCGGTATGGCTGCAGAGCACGGGAAAGCTGCCGGTAGACGCGTCAGCACGCTCGTCGCGGAGGCGGTGGAGTCCATCGACGGCGTCGTCGGCATCATGGAGGACGTCGCCGAATCCCCCGGGCTGCCACCCGACTTGCGCGCGAGGCTCTGGGCGGCGCGCGATTCGGCTTTGGCCTGTCGGGACCGAGTCGAGGCGATAGACTCAATTGTTAACATCTGAGTCAATTGGGCATTCTGCAATAGGTCACTTTCGAAAAAATGTATAATTAGCCGTCACCTTTCGTGAAGCGCATCTGCATGATATGCCGTTTCGCATCATCGAGAATCAGGAAACCATGAGCGAAGGCGAAGGCAATACCGGCCGGACCGTAGACGTTGCCGCCAAGGCGGGCGAGGAGCCGCAGCGCCCTCGAAGCGATTCTTCGGGCAATGCTTCGAAAATCGGTGGCATTCCGCTCAGGATCCTGAACGTGGCCATGATCGCGGTAATCAGCGTCGTGGCAATCGTGTTTCTTCAGGCCGGCCAGAGAATCGATGCCTCCTACAACGATTTCGCGACGGCGACGGACCGTTACGTGCGCTGCGAGCGTGCGGCCAACCAGATGCTCGAGGGGTCGCATTACCTGACGTCGCAATGCCGCCTGTACGCCTTCACCCAGAATCCCACCTATTTGTACAACTATTTCGAGGAGGCCGTCGTCACGAGGAGCCGCGAGGATGCGGTCGCAGTTCTCGAGGCGGACACGCTCGGCGACGTTTCGCATGATTACCTCGACCAGAGCCTCACGTACTCCATTCAGCTCATGGACTACGAGTATTACGCCATGAGGCTCGTCGTCGAGGCGACCGGCATCGAAGTCGGGGGAAACGCCGACATACTGAACAGCATAGAGCTGTCAGCCGAAGACGAGGCCTTGACCGACCAGGAGAAGGTCGCGCGCGCCCGCGACATCTTGTTCGGCACGACTTACCAGGACTTCGTCGTGCTCATCGAAGACAACGTCGCATCGTGCAAGGATGCGCTCATATCGGACATCAGCGCCGAGCGGGGCGCCAGCAGAAGCTGGCTCGACCGTCTTCTGGCGTTCCAACGTGCGAGCACATGGGTGCTGCTCATCCTGGTCGTGCTCATGATCGTCTCCTTCATTGCGCTCATCTTGTGGCCCATCCGCGCGCATATCCAGAGAATGGCCGAGAACAAGTCGTTGTCCGTCGTCGGCGCAAGGGAGATTCGCGTCATGGCGAAGGAGTACAACACCCTCTACGAGGACAACTTGAAGCATAACGACCAGTTGCGCAGGAAAGCAGAGCACGACCACATGACGAGCTTGCTCAACCGCGCCGTGTTCGAGCAGCTGCTTCATGCGTATCGAGACGACCCCATCGCCCTTCTGCTCATAGACGTCGACTACTTCAAGGACGTCAACGACACGCACGGGCACGATGTCGGCGACGCCGTGCTGCGCAAGGTATCCGACCTGCTCACGAGCACGTTCCGCATGACAGACTACCCGTGCAGGATCGGCGGTGACGAGTTCGCGGTCATCATGACGGACATGACGCCCGATTTGCACCCGATCGTGTCGTCCAAGCTCGCAGTGCTCGCCGACGGCATGCGTGACACGTCGGACGGCTTGCCGAAGACGACGTTGAGCGTCGGCGTGGCCTTCAACGACGAGGAGCATGATCCACAGGCGCTCTTCAAGCATGCCGACGAGGCTTTGTATGCCGTCAAGGAAGCCGGACGCGATTCGTGCGGCTTCTACCAACCGGATCGGGGTTAGCCGTGTCCGGCGGCGGAGGAAGCGGCGCGCCCGGCCCGAGGCGACTCGTTACGCGCACGGTCGCCTGGGCGCTTTCGTTCGGCTGCATCATCGGATGCGGATCGTTCGTCATTCCCGGGTCTTCGTTCCTGCCGTACGCCGGCCCGCTCGGCACTGCCATCGCGATTGCCATCGGCATGGTGGCCGTCGGCCTGCTCGCCGTCGGTTACCGTTACCTGATGGGCAAGTTCCCGGTTGCAGGCGGCGCCTTCGCCTACACTTGCGAAACGTTCGGCAGAAACCATGCGTTCGTCTGCGGCTGGTTTCTCAGCCTGGGCTATTTGGCCATCGTGCCGCTCAACGCGACTGCGCTCGCCATCGTGTCGCGCAGCCTCTTGGGCAACTCTTTGGCGCGCGGGTTCAGCTACAGCGTGTTCGGCTACGACATTTACGCTGCGGAAATCCTGGCGATCGTCGCGCTGCTCTGCGTCGTCGTCGCGATAGGGGTGCGGAGCACGCGCGTTTTCGACGCCCTTCAATCCGTTTTCGCCGTCTTGCTCGCCGCCAGCTCGGTTTTCGTCATCGTGGGGGTGCTCGCGAGCCCGGTTTCGTCGGCCTCGAACCTCGAGCCCGTGTTCAGCCCCGCAATGTCGCCGGCCCTCGGCGTGCTTGCCGTCGTCGCGATGGCCCCGTGGGCGTTCGTGGGGTTCGATGTCGTGTCCCAGGTAACCGACGAGCTCGCCTTCCCCGTGCGTCAGGCCGGCGCCATCATGGTCTCGGCGATCGTCCTGGGCGGTGCGGTGTACATAGGCCTGGCGTTCGCGGCCGCGAGCGTCGTCCCTTCCGGGTTCGAGGACTGGCCATCGTATGTGCTTGCTGCGGGAGGCTTGTCGGGCATCGAGGGTTTCCCGCTGTTCAACGCCGTCAACGTAGCGCTCGGTCCCGTAGGCGTCGGCGCGCTCGTCGTCGCGACGGTTTCCGGCATCCTGACGGGCATGATAGGCTTCCTCCGCGCGACGAGCCGCCTGCTCGTCGCGATGGCCGATGCCGACGTGCTGCCGTCCTGGTTCGGCGTGCGGCACCGAAAGCACGGCACGCCGGCGAACGCCCTGATGTTCGTGTTCTCCGTCTCGCTGGTCGCTTCCCTCATAGGCCGCACTGCGCTCGGCTGGATCGCGAACACGTCGTCCGCCGGGGCCGCTATCGCGTTTTGCTATACGGCCGCGGCGACGTGGAAATGCGCCCGGGACGAGGGAAACCGTGCGATGTGCGTCGTCGGCGCGCTCGGCTTCGTGCTTTCGGCCCTGTTCTTGGCGCTCCTGCTCGTGCCCGTTCCCGCGCTCGCCCATGCGTTCGATGCCGAATCGTACGTGTTCCTCATAGCGTGGATAGTCATCGGCTGCAACTTCTTCGAACCGCGCATCGCTTCCGACGAGTCGTTCGTCGAGGGCTCCTTCGGAATCGGCGAGATCGATGACGGCGAAGGCGGCGAAGGAGGCGCGGACGGCGAAGGCGGCGGGGACGAGTCGTCCCGGCGCTTGCCGAACCGCCGGGCGTATTGAGGCGTCTTTGCAGTTACTTTGGAGGGCGTCGACGCGAACTGGCGCTATGATAAAATCAGCGTTTGGTAATCGACATTGTTGTGGGGCGGCTGCCCATGTGGCGTAGCCCCTGAGGGAAGGATGTATATGTCAGGGCATTCAAAGTGGGCTACTACCAAGCATCGCAAGGCGGCGCAGGACGCGAAGCGTTCCGCGCTCTTCTCGAAGTTGTCGCGCAACATCACCGTTGCGGCGAAGGAGGGTGGCGACCCCAACCCCGACAACAACGCGTCGCTCGCTGCGGCCATCGAGAAGGCCAAGGGCTACTCGCTGCCCAAGGACAAGATCAAGACGGCCATCGACAAGGCTTTTGCCACGGGCAAGGACGCGGCGAACTACGAGACGGTCACCTACGAGGGCTACGGCCCGGCGGGCATCGGCATCTTCTGCGAGGCGCTGACCGACAATCGCAACCGCACGGCAGCCGACGTTCGCGCCGCGTTCACCCATCATGGCGGCAACCTCGCCACGTCCGGCGCCGTCGCGTTCCAGTTCGACCGCAAGGGCCAGATCATGATCCCGAAGATCATCGAGGGCGACGGCAAGAAGGTCGCCGACCGTCCGAACGGCGCAGCCGGCGATCCCGACGAGTTCGAGATGATGCTGCTCGAGGTCGGGGCCGACGACTACGAGGACGCCGATGACGAGTGGATCGTCTACACGGGTCCGACGGACCTCATGGCAGTCAAGAAGGCCATCGAGGAGGCCGGCGTCGAGACGAAGGGCGCCGAGCTCACGATGATGCCGCAGAACCCCGCAGAGGTCTCGGTCGTCGACGCGAAGAAGGTCATGCGCCTCATCGACCGCCTCGAGGAGCTCGAAGATCTCCAGAACGTCTACCACACCATGGACATCACCGACGAAATCGCTGCTGCTCTCGAAGAAGAATAGGAGTGTTTGCCGATGGGTGCGTCCGGAAACCGGTGCGTGCGCGTTAAAGACGAATATCTGCAGGGTGTCCTGGACAAGCGCGAACGGCTGCTGTTCGACGGGGCCATGGGCACCATGATTCAAAAGAACGGCCTGGTCTCTACCGGGCCGCTCGAGTTGTTGTGCCTCGACGAGCCCGAGGCCGTCACCGATATCCACCGCGCGTACGTTCAAGCCGGAAGCCAAGTCGTGACCACGAACACGTTCGGGGCCAACGCGATGAAGCTCGACGGGATCGCGTCGGTCGACGACGTGTATGCGGCGGCGGTGGCCTGCGCACGCGAGAGCGGGGCCCGTTACGTGGCAGCCGACATCGGGCCGCTCGGCGAGCTGCTCGATCCGTACGGCGACATCACGTACGATGAGGCGTACGGGCTTTTCGCCGAGGCCGCACGTGCCGCGGGAGGCGCGGGGGCTGATCTGGTCATCGTCGAGACGATGACGGACTTGACCGAGCTTACGGCTGCCGTGAGGGCGGCTCTGGACTCGACGGACCTTCCCGTGTTCGCCACGATGACGTTCGGCGAGGGCGGTCGCACGTTCATGGGCGTTTCGCCCGAAGACGCCGTCGAGACGCTCGAGGAGCTCGGAGTCGACGCGCTCGGCATCAACTGCTCGCTCGGACCCGAATCGCTTCTCCCGTTCGCGCAGACCATGCTCGATGCGTCGGAGAAGCCGGTCATCGTCCAGGCGAATGCAGGCCTGCCGGCCGTTTCGGAAGGGGAGACCCGCTATTCGATCGGGCCTGCCGAGTACGCGGCCGCCGTGAGGCGGATGCTCGATGCGGGCGTCACGATCGTGGGCGGTTGCTGCGGCACGGACCCCGCCTACATCGAGCAGCTGTCGAAGGCGCTGTCCGAGCTTGACGCGTAAGCTTTCAGTTAGGAGTTTCACATGAAGAGGTTTTCAATCGGCGCCATGCTGGTTGCGGGTTTGCTGGCGTTTGCGCTCGCGGGCTGCTCGGGTCAGTCCGCAAACGGCGGCGACATCAAGGGCGGCTGGATTCTCGAGGACAGCTCCGCCGTGGGGTTCGACGCGTTCCTCCAGTTCGGAGAGGACGGGCTGGCGCAGTATGCCGTCGCCGACTCCTGGATCGAAGGGACGTGGGACGTCGAGAACGGCGCGGCCGGCGCCACGTTCGCGGACCAGGCCGTGAAGCTGTCCCTGAACGGCGACAAGCTGACGCTCGGCTCGAATGACGGGTCCCGGCTCGTGTTCAAGCGCGCCGGCGACGACATGACGCTCGAGAGCTATCTCGGCGAGAATGCCGGTTTGGCGGGCGGCGAGGTCGTCGAGGAGCAGATTGACGACATCGACCCCGTCGTCATCGCTGACGACGAGACCTGCACGATCACAGTGACGGGCAAGGGCACCGATTTCACGGCCGACCCCGGCTACCGTCTGTCCATCAGCAACAAGTCGGATGCCGCGATCTTCGTGTCCACGATGGACAAGTTCAAGGTCAACGGCACCGACATCGATGCCGGCATCGGCGAGATCGTGGAGGCGGGCAGCACTGCCGACGCGTTCATGTACTTCTCGAAGGACGAGCTCGGAGGAGCTTTGGACAAGCTCGTCGACACGAACGGCAAGCTGATCGTCTACGACGACAAGTCGGGTGACGAGATCGCATCCTACGACTTCCATATGGATTAGGCCTTCCGCGCCTCTTATCCAATAACTGGCCAAGATGTCGGGGAACGAATCGAGAGCGGGCGGCTACCTCATTGCCGCCCTTTTCCTTGCCGCAGGGCTTTCGCTGCTCGCGTTTGCGGCGTATTCCCTCGGGATCGTTCCCCGCACGCTGTTCGAACCGGGTGGCGAAGAGGGGCAGGGCGCTTCGGCGCTCGACGCGGAGATGACCGCGCGCGTCGACGCCGAGCTCGAAAAGCGTTATTACGCCTATTCGCAGCTCAGCCCGGACGACAGGCGTTGCTACCGCGTCATGCTCGACGCCATGACGTCACGCGAATCCCGCCCGTATCCCGAGTCGGGGTCCGATAGCCTCGACCTCGTCCGCGCAAGCGTCGTCGCCGACCACCCCGAGCTCTTCTACGTCAACGGCGTGCGCATGGCGACGACTTACAGCCCCCTCACCGACAGGGTCACGGCCGTGAACGTCGAGGGCGCGTATACGTATTCGGAAGAGGAAACCGAGCAAATCCAGGCGACGATCGATGGCATCACGCGGGATTTCGTCGCGTCGCTGCCGCCCGAGGCGGATGACTACGCCAAGGCGAAGGCGGCATACGAGTACATCGTGACGAACACGGCCTACGACCACAGCGTCGTGCTCGAGGACGACGCCGATGGCAATCGGAGTTCAAACGTGGCGGGCCAGACCATGGCCGACGTGTTCGTGGACGGGCTGGCGGTCTGCGCGGGCTACTCGGCCGCGTTCCAGCACCTGATGCAGGCGTCGGGCGTCGAATGCACGCAGGTGCTCGGCTGGGCGGACGGAACGCGCCACGCATGGTGTCTCACCAAGCTGGACGGCGCCTACTATCTCACGGATCCCACCTGGGGCGACCCGGAGTTCCTCGACGAGGACGAGTCGTTCGCGTCGGATTTCGTGAACTACGCGTACCTCGCGGCGACGAGCGAGGACATGGCCGGCACGCATGTGCCTGACGAAGAATACTCCGTTCCCGTTTGCGTCGACGATGACGATAGCTACTTCACGCGCGAGGGGCTTTTGCTTCACGGGGCAGACGAACTGGCGCTTGGAAGCCTCGTGTCGTGGGCGGACGGAGCGGGGGTGTCGAACCTCCAGGTGCGTTGCACGGACCGTCCTTCCTTTGACGCGCTGGTCCAATCCGTCGTCGAAAGCGGTCGCCTCGGGTCGTACGTCTCGGATGGGGAATACCAGTACGCCCTGTTCGAAGACGTGTACGGGATAACCATATTCCCCTAGGCGCACGCCGCGCCGCCCGGGCCGGGGTCCGCC
>CAMOUE010000087.1 GCA_946626265.1 uncultured Eggerthellaceae bacterium
GACTGGTAGAACGAAGTGTCGAACACGGCGACCATAGGCGTGTCGGTCATGTGGTGCTGGCATCCGCGGATGCCCATGATGGCAGCCTTGTTGTGGAGCGGCGCGAGCTCGGCCATCTCGTCGATTTTCTCGATGACGTCCTCGTCGATGATGACGGAACGGTCGAAGTACTTGCCACCTTGGACGATGCGGTGGCCTACGGCGTCGATCTGGTCGAGCGAGTCGATCGCCTTCGTGGGGCCGCTCGTCAGCGTCTCCAGCACGAGTGCGACGGCGTCGTCATGCGTGGGAAGAGGCAGCTCGTCGACGTGCTCGTTGCCGCTGAGTCCGTGCTTGTGGACCGCTTCGTCCGTTCCGACGCGCTCGCAGAGGCCCCTTGCCAGGAGATGCTGGGTTTCGACGTTGATGAGCTGGTATTTGAGCGATGAAGATCCTGCGTTTATGACGAGTACGTTCATATGAACCCCCTCGGTGCGTTTTTATGTAGACGTTATTGTACCGAGAGCGGCCATATTTGCATGTGAATCATGTGCCAGCAATCGGCAAACGGTGAGACGGCGCAAGACGCTGCGCCACTGGGCGCTCTTCGGCGCAGTTGACACGAGCGATAGGCGCGCCTTTGCCGAAGCGCGATTAGGAGAGCGTCGTGTCGCGGACCGTGTCGTCCTGCTGCCCGGAAAGCTCGCCCATGAGCACTTCCACCTTCTGCTCGGCGTCTGCCAGGCGCTTCTGCAGCGATGCGATGAGGGCCACGCCGCGCTCGTATGCCTGCAGCGTCTCCTCGAGCTCGAGCGAGTTGCTCTCGAGCATGCGCACGATCGCGTCGAGCTCGGCCGATGCCTCGCGGAACGTCATCTCGTCGATGGGCTTCTTCTCGTTCATTGATCGTCTACCTTTCGTTGACGTTGAAAATGTCCTTCTTGACCGCGTCCTTCACCTCGCAGTCGAGCACGCCGTCGCCGAGCGTGAGCGAGATCAGGGAGCCTGCGGGAGCCTGCTCGACCGATTTCACGATCTTGCCCTGCTCGTCACGGGCGAACGAATAACCGCGCGCGAGCACGCCGAGCGGAGAGAGGTCCTGCAGCCTGCCTGCCTGGGCGGACAGCTCGAGCCTGCGCTTCTGCGTCAGGCGCGGCCCGTTCGAGAGCAGCCGCTCGCGCGCGTTGTCGAGCGCCATGCCGCGCGCCTGCAGGCTTATGGGCAGGGCGCGTGCCAGGCGCTCGGCCGCCGCGTCGACCGCGAGCGCCTCCGAGCTGAAAAGCGTAAGCGGATCGGCGAAGAACGGCTTGTCCGCCGCGCGTTCGACGAGCGACTTGCGCGCCTCGAGCTGGCGCATGACGCTGCCGCCGAGGCTCGCCGCGCGCGTCGCGAAAAGCGACTCGAGGCTTTCCGCAGATGGGCTCACCGCCTCCGCGGCGGCCGTCGGCGTTGAGGCCCTGAAATCCGAGACCATGTCGGCGATGGACGTGTCGACCTCGTGGCCGATTCCGGTGACGACCGGGACGGGGCATGCCGCGATTGCGCGCGCGAGGCCCTCGTCGTTGAAGGGCATGAGGTCCTCGAACGAGCCTCCGCCGCGAACGACGAGCACCACCTCGGCGCCTGCGGCGACGACGCAGCGGAGCCCTTCCGTGAGGTACCCGGGCGCCTGCGCCCCCTCGACGGGCACGCCGGCGAGATACACCGTTGCAACCGGGAAGCGCCGCCTCAAGGTCCTGAGGACGTCGTGCACCGCGGCGCTGCGCGGGGACGTGACGAGGCCGATCTTCTCGGGAAACAGCGGGATGCGCCTTTTTCGCGCCTGGTCCGTGAGCCCTTCGGCCTGCAGCTTCCGGGCGATGTTAGCGACCTTGAGGCGCAGGTTTCCCTCGCCTGCCAGCTCGATCGAAAACACGTCGAAGTTCATGCGTCCCTTGGCGGCGTACAACGTGAAGCGCCCGGTCAGCTCGACGAGCATTCCGACTTTGAGCTCGATGCCCGATGCGCGGTAGCGGTTGTTCCACATCATGCACGGGAGGCTCGCGCCCGAGTCCTTGACGGTGAAGTAGGCGGCCTTGTAGCCGGGCTTCACGGAGACCTCGGAGACCTCGCCGAGTATCCTGACCGTCAACGCCTCGAGCGAGGACTTCGCGAGCGACATGGCGGCGGACACGCTGAGGGCGCCCGTGCCTTGCTGCTGGCCGGCGGCCGCATCTTGCCGCCCGGCAGCGCCCGCTTCCTGGTAGCGGGTGTACGAATCGGATGAATATCCCATGCCGTACCCCGGCTAGTTGTCGCGCACGTTCAGCAGGTACAAAAGCTGCAGCACGGATGCGAGCGCAGCCGCGACGTACGTGAGCGCGCAGGCGCGCAGGACTGAGAAGGATCCTGCGACCTCGCCGGAGGGGAGGCCGATCGTCTTCATGTAGTCCATGGCGCGATGCGATGCGTTGAACTCGACCGGCAGGGTGACAATCTGGAACAGCACGACGATGACGTACATGATGATGGCGATGTCGATGAGGTTCGCCATTTGGAAGAAGATGCCGAGCAGCAAAAGCCAGATCCAGGCGTTCGACGCGATGTTGACGGCCGGCACGATCGCGCTCCTGATCTTCAGCGGCGCATATCCCTGGGCGAACTGGCAGGCGTGGCCGACCTCGTGGCAGGCCGTCGCGTACGCGGTGACCGTGCTGTAGTCGAACACGCTCGGCGACAGCGAGATCGAGTTCGTGCGCGGGTCGAAGTGGTCCTGTCCTTCGTTGCCCCGGTAGATGCTGACCCCTTGCACGCCGTTGCGCTGCAGCATGAGCTGCGCCGCCTGCGCCCCGGTAAGGCCGCTCGAGGAACGCACCTGGCTGTACTTCTTCAGCTGCGACTTCACGTACCCGGAAGCGGCCATGCCTATGACCAGCGTAACGATTACAAGCATCCAGTAACTCATCATGGTTCCTTTCGGTTGGCCATTCTCTCAACGGAGATTATAGCCGTTCGAGTCGACGGCCTCGCAGTTGTAATTGTGTTGTCAGCGTTCGCGGGTAAGTTGCCGTCATTGCGCATGCAACCGGGGCTTACGCTTACCATGTTTGTCATCTTTCGCGGGGCTTTACCCTCCCCTGCGCGGCGCTAAACGCGCTTCACGCGGACCTTCCCGTTCGATATGGACAGTACGATCCTGCCCTCGAGCAGGTCGACGAGCTCGTTTCCCACGATGTCGCGCCGCCAGCCTTTCATGATGTCGACGCCTTCGTAGTGCCCGCGCGCGATGGCGACGAGGTCCGAGTGGTTCGCGAGCGTGGGCACGGCGATGTCGTTCTGCTTCGCGCGCAGCCTCACGATGGACATGAGCAGGTCGACCTGGGCGTCGACGTTCGGCTCGGCGCGGTTGGGCTGCGTGATCTCGGGCCACGCCTCCGGGCTCGAGTCGAGCGCGGCCACGACGAGCGCGATGAGCTCGCGGGCATCGCGCGTGGTCACGCGCTCGCGGAACCCCCTGACCATGAACAGGTCGTCGATGGTGCGCGGTTCGCGCTTGCACGCCTCGACGATCTGCTCGTCGGTGAGGATCCACTTGCGCGGCACGTTGCGCTTGCGCGCCTCTATCTCGCGCCATGCCGTCATCTCGCGGGCGGCGGCCATCTGGCGGCGCGAAAGCTGCATGATGTGCTTGAGCTTGCGGAATCGGTTCTGCTCGTCGACGAGGTACGTCTCGGGATTCGACATCTCTGCGAAATCGGCCTCGAGCCACGAAAGCCGCCCCTTCGCCTCGAGCTCCTCTACCATTCTCCTGTACATCTTCGGGAGGTAGCGCACGTCGGCTTCTGCGTACTTGAGCTGGGAGTCGGAAAGCGGGCGCGCGGACCAGTCGGTGAACGAGTCGACCTTCTTCAACTTCACGCCGCAGACAGAATGCACGAGCGATGCGTAGCCGATTTGCTGCGTCTGGCCCAGAAGGGCAGCTGCGACCTGGGTGTCGAATATCGGCTTCGGGAGCGTGCCGACCTCGTAAAGTATGATCTCGAGGTCCTGGTATCCCGCGTGGAAGATCTTCACGATGCGCTCGTCGGCGAACAGCTCGGCGAGCACCTTCAAATCCTCGACGGCGAACGGGTCGATGATCACGCTCTCGTCGTCGGTCGCCATCTGGATGAGGCACAACTTGGGGTAGTACGTCTTCTCGCGCAGGAACTCGGTGTCGATTGCGAGGACCGACGAGCTCTTCGCCCGTGCGACGAATTCTTCCAAATCGTGCTGTGATGCTATGTACATGTGCCAAATCTCCACGGTTTCGTTGTGCATAAGAGTTACCATCATAGCATCGCGAGCTATTCCGAAACGAGGCGCCCATGAAGCTGCTCATTGTAAACAACATTTCATCGGGTATTGGCGACGGCGCCATATACGACTACCTGCGCGTCATGGCGGCGGACGGCGACGAGACCTGCATTCGGAACACCGACGGCACGACGGACGTAACGTCGCTGGTCTCCGACGCGCGAGATTTCGATGCCGTCGTCGTCGCGGGCGGCGACGGAACCATGGCGGCGGTGGCCTACAAGCTGGCCGGAATGAAGGTGCCGATTCTCCCCTTCCCCGCAGGAACGGCCAACCTTCTGGCCAACAACCTGCTATCGCCTTTTGAGCCGCATGCGCTCGCGAAGATGACGCGTGCCATGAACACGCTCGATTTCGACTTGGGCGAGATCAGGGCGGGCGGCAAGACGTTCGGGTTCGGAATCATGGCGGGCGCTGGCTACGACGCGAAGATCATGCACGATGCGCAGCCGTCGAAGAAGCTCCTCGGCGCGATCGCGTACTTCCAGGCGGCGGTGTCGAACGCCATGCCGCAAAAGTCCCATATCGTGCTCGACATCGACGGGACTCGCTACGAGAGCGAGGGGCTCGGGATCCTGCTCGTGAACTTCTCGCGCATCCAGTTCGAGATTCCGCTGACGCACGAGGCCCAACCGCGCGACGGCATGTTCGACGTCGTCGTTTTAAAGGCGCAGAACGCCTTCGAGCTCATCCCCGCGCTCATCGCGGGCATACGCGACCGCGACGGCGAGTTCCCCGATAGGACCGGGTCGATGGAGATTCATAGCGGCCGGCATGTCGTCGCGCAAGCCGACCCGCCCCTCGACATTCAGTACGACGGCGAGCTGCCCGGCCTCACGACGCCGTTCGAAGCCCGCGTGCTCGACGGGGCTGCGAGGCTCATCGTGTCGGACGCCTGCCTGGAGGCGTTCGGGAAATAAAGGGCGCGTATGCGCTAGGCCGTGGCGTACGCTACGCCGAGACGTGCGCTAGGCCGAGGCGCATGCTAGAACGTGCGCTAGGCCGTGATGCGGATTCCGACGTAGCAGGCGTTTTCCGGCAAGTTCGGAATCGAGTATATGTCGCCGAGCGGCAGTGCGGAGATCTTCCACTTGTACTCGTGCTCGTCGACGACGACCGTACCGGCCGTGTACGTGTTGCCTGATTCGTCCTCGCCCGAATCCGTGATGCTGTCGGTCTCGAAAGCCTGCTGCTTGAGCGCGTTCTGCACTGCCACGACTGGGTCTTCCGTCGAGAAGTCGGCGTACCTTACGACCATCGTGCCGTTCTCGCGGTCCGACGTGAAGTACCACGAGCCGTTCAAGATCTTCGAGGCCTGAGCTGCATTCAGGTTGCCGATGCCCTGTGCGAAGTAAAGCGACGCGTCCTCGACCGTCATGTCATCGGGAATGCGGTAGAGCAGCAGGTCGGGCGACTCCGTCGATGCAGAAGCGTCGAACGTCTTGTAGCCCGCTTCCTGGAAAGAGGCGACGATGCCCTCGTCGTCGAGCGCGGCGACGCTCGCCATCTTCGGGAGCGACGATATGCTCGGCGTCCGCTTGAGGTTGTCGTCGATGGTCTGCTGAAGCGTCGCGGCTTCGCGCATGTACGTGAGAATCGTCGAGTTCACGAACAGCGCGCCGATGATTATCGCGACGGCCACGATGATGAGGGCGATGATGCGCTGCTGCGCCGACATCTTCGACGTCTTCCTGAGCGGCGATGCGTCGAGGTAGGCGATATCGCCCTGCAAGTCGGTATATTCGCGCCTGTTCTTGTAGAAGAGGCGATCGGTGATCCAATCTGGGATAGCCATGTACGCTCCTGACGATTGTGTGCTTTGGGCATTATATCATTGAGTAAAAATGCCTTCTGATACGATAGCGCTCAGGAGGCAACATGCTAGATTTATCGATATTTACCACCGCGGAAGCCTGGATTTCGCTCATAACGCTCATTTTTCTGGAAATCGTCCTCGGCGTCGACAACATCGTATTCATATCGATCACCTCGGCGCGGCTCGCGCCCGAGAAGCAACACATTGGCAGGAAACTCGGCCTTTTGGGCGCCATGCTCATGAGGATCGCGTTCTTGTCGGTGGCCTCGTGGCTCGTGCATATGACCTATCCCCTGTTCACAGTGGACATCGGCTTTTTCGCGCACGGGTTCTCCATTCGCGACATCGTGTTGTTCGCTGGCGGCGTTTACCTCATCTACAAGGGCATCGCCGAGCTAAAGGGCGTGCTCTCGCTCGAAGACGTCGACGAATCGGGCAATGCGAGCGATAGCCCCTCGAAGCGAATCGGCCTGCCACAGGCCATCGCGACCATCATGGTCATGGACATCGTTTTCTCCATCGACTCCGTCATCACGGCCGTCGGCCTTGCGGATCATCTGATCATCATGGTGCTGGCCGTGATCATAGCCGTGCTGTTCATGATGGTGTTCATTGACGCGGTGTCCGACTTCATCAACAAGAACGTCGAGATGAAGATCCTGGCGCTCACGTTCATCACCGTCATCGGCGTGCTGCTGTTCCTGGATTCGCTCGGCATCAATTCCGGCATCGAGGTCCTCGACATGCACATGGAGAAGCTCATGGTGTACTTCGCCATGCTGTTCTCCGTCATCATGGAGCTGCTGCAGATCAGGTACAAATCCAACCTTGCCAAGCGCATGGGCGCGAGCGACGCCGAAGAGCTGTAGCAGTCAGGCTTACCGGTAGCGCCTTAGCGGCTAGCAGACGGCGAGCCGCTGTCGCGGAGCGGATTGCGTTGGGGCTGCTCTGGCGGAACCGAGCTTAATCGAGATCGTATCGTGGTGGAGGCGATCCTCATAGTGTTGACTGCAAAAACGCCCTTGCTTAGTCAAGCAGAGTCCATATGCGACGAGGCCGACGACCCAGGTTGCAGAGAACTCAGGGCTCCGACGAAAAAGTGTACATATTTTTTAGAGCAATTTCAGCGACCTGCTATTTCTCGAAATTTAGTCATAGCATTTTAAAAATATGTACACTTTTGGCTGTAACCCCGCGAATCCATCAACGCGTCTTGGTCTGCGACCCCGCGAATCCATCAACACTTTTGGCTGTAACCCCACTTTTCAAGGCGAAAATACCATTTTTGGGGCGTATGACCTGCAAGTGCGGGTTATAGGCCAAAACGTGTTGCTGGCTAATCCCAATCGATTCGCCATTCCGTTGAATGATGCAGCTCCGACCAAACAAGACCATCGCCCCATTCGGCAGGACCATCGCGTTTCTGGGGCTCGTAGACAGATCGGCGGTAAACCTCGACGATGTCCTCGTCGGTCGGCATGACCCTGAGGATCTCGGCTGGCGGCAGCGGGCATTCGGAGTGCATGTAGCACCACCAGAAGGCGGCCTTGGCCCTGCGCATCGCGCTCATTCCGCGATGGTCGCGCAGCACGTTCCTGATCTGGGCGTTGATGCCGCCCTCGAGCCTGTTGTTCATCGACGGGAGCGGTCCCTCGGCCGTCAGCTCCGGGTCGAGGAACGTGAACAGCGTCCTGTCCTTCACGAGCTTGCTCAGGCCGTTCCTGGCCGTCACCAGCCGCTCGTGGGTCCAGCCCATCTTGCCGGTCTCCTCGTTGACGGTGCGCTCGGCGAGGAAGCCCTCCCATCTCTCGCACCATGCGTTGTACGAGGTCAGCCACTCGATGGCGGCGTCCTGGTCCTTCACGTGCAGCAGGGCGCACGCGATGCCGTAGAGCTCGGCGCCGGCCGGGAGCTTCGGCTTGGTCGTGGTCTGCTTCTTGACCTGTCCGAACGCGTGGAACAGGCACCGCTGCACCCTCGTCTCGGTCCAGTGCCTTTTCCTGGCCTTCTCGAACCCGCTGCCCCCGTCGCAGACGACGACCTCCGGCGGCGGGATCTTGCGCATGAGCGCGCCCCACGACCTGGAGTTCTCCGATTTGGCCAGGTACCAGCCGATGACGTGCTCCTCGGTGCACGCTATGAGCACGTGCACGCCCTTCGCGATGCGTATGCCGTCGACGAAGACGACGCGGTGGACCTCGCCCGTGACCGGCGGCACCGGCCAGACCTCCCAGAAGCGGGCGCACTTCCTCCTGAACGTCCTCGCGCTCACGCTCAGCTCGTCCTGCGTCTTGCCCGATAGCAGCCACGACAGGAACAGCTGCAGCAGCTTGGCCGTGTTGTCGATTGCCCTGGTGAACGTTGCGCCGCATTCCAGGCATCGCCACCGCTGGGAGCCCGCCTTCGTCCTGCCGAACCTCTTCGTCGAGCCCTCGCAGTAGGGGCATCTGACCCTTCCCATTTTGCCGCCTTTCCAACATCTGGATCCACGGCAACTAAAATGGCATATTTACTTTGGTTGACCTGCGCAAACCCCGTCAAACAGCAACACGTTTTGGCCGACTGCGTAGTTGACCTGCGGCAACTATAAACTGCATTTTATAGTGGATGAGCTGGGACAATGCTGCAAAATAGCAACACGTTTTGGCCTATAACCCG
>CAMOUE010000088.1 GCA_946626265.1 uncultured Eggerthellaceae bacterium
GCAGCAATCGAATCTCGAGAAGATAGTCGACCGCGACGTCAAGGTGATCGACCGAACGGCGCTGATACTCGACATCTTCGCACTTCATGCCACGACGAAGGAGGGCCGCCTTCAGGTTCGCCTCGCCCAGAACGAGTACCTGTTGCCGCGCCTGAGGGGCATGTGGGCGCACCTCGCGTCAAACAGGATGGGCGGTGGAGTCGGGTCGCGATTCGGCGAGGGCGAAAGCCAGCTCGAGGTCGACAGGCGCATGGTGCGAAAACGCATCACCTCGATCAAACGCGAGCTTGCGCACCTCGAGAAGATCAGGACCCTGCAACGGGTGAGCCGGTACGAGAGCGGCACGTTCAAGATCGCGCTTGCCGGCTACACGAACGCCGGCAAGTCGAGCCTGATAAACAGGCTCACCAAGTCGGACGTTCTCGCCTACGACAAGCTGTTCGCCACGCTCGATTCGACCACGCGCAAACTCAGGCTTCCCGAGGGCAGGGAAGTGACCATAACCGATACGGTCGGGTTCATCAGGAAACTACCGACGTCGCTCGTCGAGTCGTTCAAGTCGACGCTCGACGAAATAAACGGAGCCGACCTCATCCTCCACGTCATAGACGCCTCCTCAGACGAGCTGTTGTACCAGATAGACACCGTGGAAGAGGTTCTCGAGCAGATCGGTGCCGACAGGATAGAGAGGCTCGAGGTTTTCAACAAGCGAGATTTGATCGAATCGGACGAGGCGATATCTCGCATCGAGAAGACGAGGCCTGGCGCGATGATCGTCTCCGCGGCAACGGGAGAGGGGATTGACGAGCTCGTCGAGCGCATCGCTAAAGTCGCGGCGAGCAAGGACCGCTTCTTCGATATCGTCGTTCCCTATTCGCAGGGCAACCTCGTCGCGCTTGCGCATAAGCGCTGCCACATCGTCTCCGAAGAGCACACCGCAGACGGAACGCGTCTGCGCATGTACGTGCCGCAGGAAAGCGCGCATTCGTTCGAGCGCTTCTGCATATGATGCCTTTGATTGCGCCTTGCGCCCAAAGGCAGACGAACAGCTAGATTCGCCTGAACACGGCGACGACCTTGCCAGCGATGATGCAATCGGTCGTTATGATCGGGTCCATGGAGGAGTTCTCCGGCTGCAACCTGATGTGGCCTTTCTCCTTGTAGAAGCGCTTGACCGTAGCCCCGTCGTCTATTATAGCCACGACGATGTCGCCGTTGTTGGCAACCGGCTGCTCCTTGACCACGACGTAGTCGCCATCGTTGATGCCGGCTTCTATCATTGATTCGCCGCGTACGGATAGCATGAACGACGGCGCATCGCCTACGATGTCGGTCGGAAGCGAGATGGTGTCGGTAATGTTTTCCTCGGCAAGAATGGGTTCGCCTGCTGCAACGTTGCCGACGAGCGGCACGTCGACGATCTTGCTGAAGCTCGGGCGCACGACTTCAGGCTGAACAGCCGACGACGGCACGTGGCCTGCCGGCAGCGAAATCGAGCGTGACTTGAGGGGGTCGCGCACGATATAGCCTTTCTGCTCGAGCGTCTTCAGGTGCACATGAACCGTCGAAGGAGACGAAAGGCCGAGGTCTTCGCATATCTCGCGCACAGTGGGGCCGTAGCCTTTTTCGTTGATGCACCTCTCGATGCTGTCCATCACGGCCTGCTGCCTCTTCGTCAATTTCTCAGCCATCGTACAACTACCTTCCCCTTGCAACATGAGAACAATTGTTTGTATTTCTGTTGACAAGAACCTTTGTTCGCCTTATTATAAACGCGAACAAAGGTTCTATGCAAGAGCAGGAGCGTAGAAAATGGGCAATTGGAACGCAAATTACTATTCGGATGGTAGCTGCGCGCTTGAGATGCCGGCGCGTTACGACAGTCCGCGCGATGCTCGCTTCCGCGCATTCGCAGGAACAGAACCGAAACGGAGCAACGAAGCCAAAACCATGCGCCCGCGCAGACCCGTTGAAGCGCACGAACAATCTCGCCTGCAGTCGATCCTTGACGCCAGCGAGATGTTCTGCAGCCTCAAGACCGAGGATTCGCGCGGATGCCGTTTCAACCAGTTCTCATACGGGCAGGCGACTTTTCTGGCGGGCGCCAGCTCGCTCATCGCGATCGTCGCGCTGATATTGGGAGCCTAGCTCACGCAAGAGAACTCTTGGTCAAAATTCTATCGAAAAGTGCAGTTCATCTAGTCTTTACAACCGCAGGTACGTGGTATCCTAAGCGCATACGCACTATAAACGAAGGAGAACTATGCGCTGCCCATCTTGTGGTTACACAGAATCTAAAGTTGTTGACTCACGTCCGTCAGACGACGGCACCACCATACGGCGTCGTCGCGAATGCCTAGACTGCAAACACCGTTTCACGACGTACGAGCGTCTCGGCGACAGCCCGCTGCTCGTGACGAAGTCCGACGGATCGTCCGAGACGTTCGACCGCAACAAGCTTCTGCGCGGAGTCACCGTCGCATGCGCCAAGCGTCCGGTTACGCCCGACCAGATTACGCGACTCATCGACAGCATCGAGGCGGAACTGCGCACCATGCCGAAGAACGAGATAACGTCCAAGGAACTCGGAAACATGGTCCTCGAGAAGCTTCGCGGCATCGACGACGTGGCGTTCGTGCGTTTCGCGAGCGTCTACAAAGACTTCAAGGACATCGAAGAGTTCTCCATGGCGCTCGAGGAGTTGCGCTAATGTCCGCAGTGGTAATACCTATTAAAAGACTCGACAATTCAAACGAGATTCCGTGCTATGCATACGAAGGCGATGCGGGCATGGACCTGCGCGCCGCCGAGGACGTTGTCCTCAAGCCGTTCGAGCGAAAAGCGGTTTCATGTGGTATCGCGGTTGCAATACCACGTGGCTATGCCGGATTCGTGCTGCCGCGCAGCGGGCTCGCCGTGAAGCACGGCATTTCTATTGTCAACGCACCCGGACTCATCGACAGCAACTACCGCGGCGAGATAAAGGCCATTCTCATAAACCTCGACCCAACGGAGCCATTCGAGATCTCACGCGGCGACCGCATAGCGCAAATCGTGTTCGCTCCGGTACCCGATACGCATCTCGTGGAAGTCGATGAGCTATCCGAAACCGACAGAGGCGGCGGCGGGTTCGGCAGTAGCGGCGTATCGTCATAATTGCTTTGTTTTCACCAAGATTTTCGACCTTCGGGTCGAAAATCTTATAATGGGGCCTTAAATCGGCTCTCAGCGCTTCTGATAGTATTTGCGCAGGTCACAGAATTGTATTGGAGTTCAAATGCCCGATGATAACCAACAGCACAGCAGCAGAGACGGGTCCGGAGAGCAGAAACCGCCCGAGCCGCCGGCGAATTGGAAGCCGGACAGTCCCAACGCAAGCTACGGCAACCCGGATGATGGCGCGCCACACGGTTACAACGCAAACCAGAGCGGCAACATCAACGAGCCTTCGCAAGATTACCGTTGGCAGCTGAACGCGCAATTCAACACGGCAAGGAAATACGTCACGGCGGCGCAGGTCTGCGCAATCGTCTCGCTGTTCATCGGCGGCATGATATTAAGCGCCGTCGCGGTCGTGCTGGCGTACGTCGGCTTCCGGAAATACTCGGAGCTTCAGCAGGCGGGACACATCGACGAGCGCAGTTTTGCGCTCGTGAAACGTTCCTGCGTCATTGCGGGCGTGATGGCCGCGGCGGCGCTCGTGCTGAACGTCATATCGTTCATAGCCGTGTATCCGCTCGTGATGGAATACGTGCAAACGGGCGATATGAGCGTTCTTTTCGGCGGATCTGGCGCTGGTGGCGCCGGTGGCGCTGGAACGGGTACGGCCAATGGCGCAGGTTCCGGCTCGAGTACCTGGGGTTAAGCCAAATCGTGCGTAATGTATAAGTCTGATAATATATGTTATGTAAACTAAGCAAGATGCAAAAACTAATGTGCGTGGGGAACCTTCTCCCCACGCACACCTATTTCTCGCGATACGAATCCATCAGGTTACGGAACAGCTCACCTGAGCTCGGCGGCGTATAGACGATCGCGTTGGCACCGGCCTCGATAGTTGCGAGTATGCTTTCGCCCGACCTTCCGCCCGATGCCATGATCGGTACAGATGGATGCTCTTTCCTGATCTTCTCGACGATGCGCGCCGTGTTGTGGCCGCCTGCGACGTTTATTATGGTTGCCCCGTTGTCGATGCGCCTGCGCACGTCAGTATCTTCTTTCGTGACGGTCACGACGATCGGGATGTCGAGGACGCGCGCAATGCTGCGCAGGTCGCGATTCGGTATCGGCGCGTTCACCACGACCCCCATTGCGCCTTGGTTCTCGGCGTCCATGGCTAAATAGACTGCGCGCATGCCCTGGGTCGTACCCCCTCCCACGCCGCAGAACACAGGCGACGAGGCTGCATGTATCACTGCTGCGCTGATGGCGCGCTGGGCCGTGAACGGGTACACGCAGAAAACCGCATCGGCATCCGAGTTTCGAATGATGGAAATGTCAGTCGAGAATATGAGGCTTCTTATGCGCCTGCCGTACACTACGATCCCCGTAGCCTCCTCGATTTCCTTCGGCACGTGAAGAATGTTATGCCGCAAGCTCGTTTCGATGGGAGGTATGCCCGGGTCTCCGGCGAATTCGTCCGGGACGAGCGCGTCTCGGGACCGTATCGTCACGCGTTTCCATTTTCGAGTCATATCAACCTCCCTTGTTCTCTAAGCCAGCATGTCAAGCGCCCATTGGGCAGTTACCGCCGCACCCTTCGACAGCATGCTCTCGTCGATCGTGTAGTAGCAGCTGTGCTGCGGATGGACGGCATCGATATCGGGGTTGTTCGTCCCCACGAAGACGAACACGCCGGGCACGTGCTTCAGGTACTCCGCGAAATCCTCCCCTGCCAGCGTGCCCTCGTAACGTGCCACGGCCTTCTCGCCGAATAGCTTCCCGACGGCGTTCTCGGCGACTTCGGCCAGATGGGCGTCGTTGTTCACGCTCGGGTTGCCGTGCTCGAACGAGAAATTCAACGTAGCGCCGAACGCATGTGCGGTTTTCCCTGCAGCGCGTTCCATGCGGTCGGCGATCATCTCGCGCATTTCCTTATGCCAGGTCCTCACCGTTCCCGTGAGGTAGGCGGAACCAGCCATTATGTTGCGCGCCGTTCCGCCGTGGATCTCCCCTACGGTTATCACGACGGGTTCGAACGGGGACGTCTTGCGCGAGACGAGGATCTGGAGCGCGTCGATGATCTCGGCGGCGATGACGATGGCGTCGACTCCCTTGTGCGGCATGGACCCATGGGCGCTCACGCCGTCGATGTCGATCCTGAACCAGTCCGTGTTCGCCATGCGCGGCCCGGCTTCGCACGAAAACGTACCCGACGCGACCTCGCTCCATATATGCGCGCCGTAAATCGCGTCGACGCCGTCGAGCGCGCCGGCCGCAATCATGTCGCGGGCGCCGATCGAAATCTCCTCGGCTGGTTGGAATATGATCCTCACTTCGCCTTTGAGCTGAGACTTCATCTGGTTCAATATCTTCACGGCGCCGAGCATCATGGCCATGTGGCAATCGTGTCCGCACGCATGCATGACGCCTTCGTTGCGCGAGCGGAAGTCGAACTCGGTACGCTCGGTTATGGGCAGCGCGTCCATGTCGGTGCGAAGCGCGATCCTGCAGTGGGGCTTTCCCGTCTCGTCGTACGCTCCGGGCGCCTCGCCGCGTATGGTCGCTATTATCCCCGTGCCTATGAAGCGGTCGCGCTCGTCGCGACAACCTTCGGGTCTCTCCCCCTCCACCAGCCGGTACTCGATGCCGAGCGCTTGAAGCTGCGCCCGCACGAACGCGGATGTCTGGAATTCGTTTCCGCCAACTTCGGGATACTGGTGAAAATGACGGCGGAGTTCTATGACGTCGCCTTCGAACCTCGAGGCGAGCTCGAGGACCCGCGATTCGCGCGTCGTGCTGTCGATGGGTTCTCTGCGTTCCTGCATAATGCCTCCCTCGTAGAGATTTGATTATCCTACCGTATGAATGCGGCATTGTCTGTAAACGATATGGGAACGGTTGCACTTGCCGCGCCGCCGAGGCCGCGTGGTAGAATCGGGTCATGGAACCACGAAAGAGAAACCAATCAAGGCCGTCTTACGAACCGTTCACGGTGGCGATGGCGGTAAACCTGTCAGCACCCCATACCTGGCCCGCGGCGATACTCCCAGCGCTCATCGCGACATGCGCCGCTGCGACCGTTGCGCCCATATCGGTCACCATGGCGATCACGCTGCTCGTCATCGTCGTGCTGATGCAGGCGGCGGTCAACACGTTCAACGATTACTACGACTACGTGAAGGGGACCGACAGCGCAGATGATTTCGTCGACCCGTCCGATTCGGTGCTCGTCTACAACAATATCGACCCGAAGGCCGCCTTGCGCCTTGCAATCGGCTTCCTGGTCGCCGCCTTCGCCCTCGGCATCTACGCCATCGTCAAGGCCGGCTTCGTGCCGCTCGTCATAGCGCTCATCGGGGCGCTGTTCGTCGTCCTGTATTCTGCTGGCAAATCGCCCATATCCTACCTTCCGCTCGGCGAGCTCGTGAGCGGCGTCGTCATGGGCGGGCTCATCCCGCTTGCGATCTTCCACGTCCTTACCGGCGTGCTCGATTTCCGCATGCTCGTCGTCGCCCTCCCCGCCATCGTCGGCATTGGCCTGATCATGTTCACGAACAACACGTGCGATATCGAACGCGACGTCGACGCGAAGCGGCGCACGTTGCCGGTCCTGCTCGGGAGGAAACGCGCGGTCGTCTGGTATCGCAGGTCGATAATCGTCTGGATAGCCTTCATCGTCTTGAACGTCGCCCTGTTCTACACGCCGGGGCTCGTAATCGTCCCGTTCATGCTCTTGGCTTCGTGCCCGCTCGTCAAGGCACTGTTCTCGAATACTTTCACGCCCGAGCGGCGCCTGCAGGCCATGCCGCAAATATTGACGGTGAACGTCGCGCTGAACACCTTCTATGCCTTGGCGATCCTCTTCGGGGGGTTTGCGGGCGTCGTCCTCTAGTCCGTCTATCGCCAGAGTACCTGCACGTTATCGGGAAACATTCTTTCGAGCGTGCCGACGTCGAACTCGGCGAGGAGCTCCTCGGGGGTGGTGGGCTCAAACGACTCCCTGAGACCCGCTACATAGGCGATGCGCCCGATCACGCCCGCCGGCGACCCGTAGCTTTGCAGCATCATGTCGAGCGAGGCGTCCTTGTCGCGTTTCGAGAGGCGCCGGTCCTTTTCGCCGACGAGCAGCGGTACGTGCGCGTATCGGCAATGTCCGAGGCCGAGCGCGTCTTGCAAATATTCTTGCTGAGGCGTCGAGCACAGCAGGTCTACGCCCCTCACTATCATGTTGACGCCTTGTTCGGCGTCGTCGACGACGGAGGCGAGCTGGTAGGCGAACAAGCCGTCCGAGCGGCGAACGACAAAGTCGCCGCATTCCGTTGAAAGGTTCTGTTCGTAATGTCCTTGAACGAGGTCTTCGAGTCCGTACACGACGTCGGGCACGCGAAGCCTCCATGCGGGACGGCGCTCTTTGGCACGCTGCGCCTGCTCTGCTTCCGTGAGACCACGGCACAACCCCGGGTAAACCGCCTTCTCGCCCCGATGCGGCGCGGATGCGGCCTTGAGGTCGGCGCGCGTGCAGAAGCAGGGGTACGTGAGGTGCAATGCGCTCAGGCGCTCGAACGCATCGCCGTACACGTCGTTGCGACCTTGCTGGTAATAGGGCCCCTCGTCCCATCCGAGTCCGAGCGCTTCGAAGTCGCGCATGATCTGGTCTGCATACGAGGACCTCGACCTCTCGACGTCGAGGTCCTCGATGCGGAGCACGATATGCCCGCCGTACGATTTGACGACGAGCCACGACATGAGCGCCGCGAATATGTTTCCCGCATGCATGCGCCCGGTCGGGCTCGGCGCGAATCGGCCGACGACGCGGGCGCGCTCGGATGTGTCGAGCCTGTCGACCATCGCTAACGATTGCTTGCGAATGCGAGGCCAAGGTCGAATGCCTTGAGGTTCGCCTCGACCGTCTTGGGAGGAACGCGCTCCTCGATTGCGCTCTTCCACGCCTCGGCACCGAAACCGACCCATGCTTCGAGCGCGCCGAGGATGGCCACGTTCTCGCATTTCGCATTGCCGGCTTCGACGGCGATGTCATGCGCTGGCAGGAGAACCGCGCCGAGCTCATCGAGCTTTCCCTTAGCGTCTGCCGGCATAGAAGCGCGGCCGCACGCGACGGGAAGCGGCTTTATGGTCTCGTCTGCAACGAGCAGGTAGCCGACCTTCGCGAGGAACGAGCAGTTCCTGAGGGCCTCGGTCGTCTCGAAGGATACGATGCAATCGGTCGACCCCGCATCTGCGACCATCGTGTCGACCTGTTCGCCGAATCGCACGACGGTCGTCACGGCGCCGCCTCGCTGCGCCATGCCGTGGATCTCGGATACCTTCACCTCGAAGCCGGCCTTGAGAGCCGCACGGGCGAGCAAGTCTGCCGCGAGGATGGTCCCCTGCCCTCCTACTCCGCAGAGCAGCACGGTCTTGGCTTCACTCATCGGACACCTCCGTTCGTTGAAGACTCTGGCAGCTGCTCGATGGCCGAAAAGCCGCAGTACTGCCCGCATTGGCCGCAGCCTATGCATGTGACGGCATCGATGGAGGCGACGCCGGTATCGGGATCCTTGGAAATCGCGGGGCATCCGAGCGTCGTGAAGGAGATCTTGGGCTTCATGGCGCGGGATTCT
>CAMOUE010000089.1 GCA_946626265.1 uncultured Eggerthellaceae bacterium
CATGTAGCCCGTCTCCTCGAAGACGTACATGGACGACCCGATGAGCCCGACGAGGATGACCGCCATGGCGATGTGCGCGAATCCGCCGCCGATGGCGGCGGCACGCTTGCCGGGCGCCTTGACGTTTCGTGCGAACATGAAGGCCGCGTTGAAGAACAGGATGCTGGCCACGAGCAGCCCGACGAGGGCGAGCCCGTTGTAGTACCAAGCGGGGCCGGCCTCGAGCAGCGTCGCGGAATTCGAGTTGTTCTTGGCCATCATGGCGTCGTAGACGGGGACGAACCGCGTCGCCCACAGGAACGCGAGCGCGGCGAACAGCACGATGGCGCACGCGAGCGGGATGCGCGCCTGGCGCACGAACTTCCCCGGGTCGGTCTTTCCCCAGGCGAGCAGCGGGCAGACCGCGAGTATGAGCAGGTAGACGATGCCGAGCGGGCGCGCGATCGCCTCGTAGGAGGTCGTCCCGAGCGAATCCCCGCCGAACGGGAGCCAGCGCGGCAACGCGGAGCACACCGTCATGTACGTGAGCAGCAGCGTGAACACGATCATGATCACGTTGTTGAAATAGTATGCGGCGTCCTTCGAGAACATGTTCTCGATGTCGTCGGCACCTTCCGAATCGGGCCCGAACGACTTCCACCTTACGGCGATCGCGACGATCGGCACGATAAGCGACACGACGATGAGCCCGCCGAACAGCGCGAGCGACACGGGGTCGCCCGCGAACGCGTGCACGGACTGCACGATGCCCGAGCGCGTGATGAACGTCGCGACGATGACGAACGTGAACGCCAGGCATGCGCACATGACGGCCCACCGCTTGAACGCGCCGCGCTGGCGGTACACGGTGAGCGTGTGCACGAGCGCCACGCAGACGAGCCACGAGAGCAGGCTGGCGTTCTCGACCGGGTCCCAGCCCCAATAGCCGCCCCAGCCGAGAACGACGTAGGCCCACACGGCTCCCAACCCGATGCCCGCACCCAAGAACAGCCAGCTCGCGAGCACGAAACGCGTGGTGCGCTCGACCCAGAGCCTCGAGGGGTCGTTCGCGATGAGCGCCGAGAGCGCATAGCCGAACGGGACGGTGAGGCCCGCATAGCCCACGAACAGAAGCGGAGGGTGAATCGCCATCGCCCAATGCTCGAGCAGGCGGTTCATCGAGTACAGCGACGCGGCGGCGGTGAGGTTGCCCTCCGCATCGAAGTAGTTCGCGGGCGTCGCCGTGAAGGGCATGTTGCCCTGCGAGAACAGAAGGACGCCACAGAATACGGCGACGACGACCGAGACGATGGCCATGGCGAAATCGTCGAGCCGCGACGCCGAGGCGACACGCGCCTCGTCGCGCGCCTGCGCCTTTCCCTCGAGAAAGCCGCGCAAGAGGATGACGGCATTGAAGAACGCGATGAGGAACGTCCAGAACAAAAGCGAGCCCGCACGGCCAGCCCAAAGGCCCGAGAGCTTGTAGAGCCAGGCGAGAGAGTCAGTCGACAGCGACCGCTCTTCGAGCACGTACTGGATGGAGACGTCGCCGGTCATGAAGCACGCGACGAGCACGCCACAGCACACGAGCAACGCCGCGAAGCTCGCAAGCACGGCCGCACGACCGATAGCGCTCAGGGCCGACTTCTCGGCCACGCCGCCTGCGACGAGCGCGACGGCAGCGGCGAGGGACGCGGCGAACGCCGCGACGAGGAAAACGAAACCCACGACAGCCATGCGCTAGCCCTCCAGCGCCACGTTCGTCGCGGTGAAGGAGCCGTTCGAGCCGATAGAGCCGGTGAGCACGATGGCCGAGCCCTCCCCCGTCTCGTCGGACAGGGCGCCGGCGTACTTCACGCGAAGCTCGTCTGCCGTCGCCTCGTCGACGAGCACGAACCGCTCCTCGGCATCGACGCCCGCCAGGGAGCCGGCCTTCATGACGCCGGACACCTTGACCGGCTTGTCGATGACGGAGTCGCCGTAGCCGATCAGGTCTGCGATGGTCAGGGAGCCCTCGGCGTTCTCGTACTTGGACGGGCACTTCGTGACGAGCTCTGAACAGTTCAGCACGCCGGCCTCGTTCTTCTTGCCCGTGCAGATGGCCGTGACGTCGTTGCCGAACGTCGCCGACACGCCGCCGTCGTAGCGCACGTCGAGCAGCTGGGACGCGGCGGGGTCCGCCTCGGAGTCGTAGATCTTGAACGTGAGGATGTCGCCTTCGATCGCAAACGAGTTTTCGGCCACGTTGCCCGAAACCTGGATCTTCGCATCGTCTTGCAGCTCGAGCGCTTCCGCCACCGTGACGGTGCGGGCTGCGGAGTTGCCGCCCACGACCGCGAGCACGACGATGAGCACGATCACGATGACACCCGTCACCGCCATCATGCGCCGCTTGGTCTTCGTGTTCATGCGTCCATCCTAACCGTATGGCGGACCCTCGCGGCCCGAACCGACAATCATCCGATTCTGATTATCGCCAAACCCCGAAAACTCGTCTAGAGACACTTCTTGTCAAATGGGTCATGCACCTTCACGGTGCAAGACGGCGCCCCGTCTTGAACGGGACGCCGTCTTTTAACTTGCTCGCGAGAATCCGTTGTCCTAGTTGTATCTCATGAGCACGTTCGGGCGGCTGAACGGCACGATCTCCTTCTCGATCCGGTCGAAGCAGTCGAGGATCTTGATGCCCTGCGGGCAGGCGTCCTCGCACGCGCCGCAGCGGATGCACTCGCTCGGCATCTTCTTGCCGCCGTTGAACCGCACGACGAAACCGAGCTGGTAGTTGGCCGCATACGGGTCCTCGAAGTTGATGTAGTAGTTCAGCGCGGTCATGGCGCCCGATATGCCGATGCCCGTCGGGCACACCTTCGCGCAGTAGTCGCAGCCCGTGCACGGCACGATGCCGCTTTCGGTCATGGCGACCTGCGCGCGCTCGATGGCGTATTGCTCGGCCGACGAAAGCGGTTCGAAATCGGCGAACACGCGCATGTTGTCCTCGACCTGCTCGACGGTGCTCATGCCCGAAAGCGTCGTGTAGACGCCGTCGACGCTCGCGGCGAAACGCAACGCAGCCGTGGCATACGAGTCGTCGGGCATGCCCTCGTCGAGGATGTCGCGCACGGCGCGCGGCGGATCCGCCAGAAGGCCGCCCTTGACGGGCTCCATAACGGCGACGGGCAGGCCGTGGGCGCGCGCGACCTCGACGCACTCGCGCTCGCGGAACGAGGGGCTGTCCCAGTCGAGGTAGTTCACCTGCAACTGCACGACCTCGGCCTCGGGGTAGTCGGCGATGAACTTCTCGAGCTCCTCGGGGGTGCAATGCGCCGAGAAGCCGATGTGCTTGGCAAGCCCGCGCTCTTTCACGCCCTTCACGAACTCCCACGTGTCGTACTCCTCGAACTTCGCGGTGCGCACGCCTCCCAGGTTGTGCATGAGGTAGACGTCGAAGTACTCGACGCCGAGGTTCGCTAGCGATTCCTGCAGCTGCTTCTCGAGGTCGTCGGGGCCTTCGCAACACGTCCAGGCAACGCACTTGTCGGCGATGTAGTACGAATCGCGCGGATAGCGCTCGACGAGCGCCCGGCGCAGCGCCTTCTCGCTGTTGGGATAGGCCCATGCCGTGTCGAAGTAGTTGCCGCCCGCCTGCATGTAGGCGTCGATCATCTTGGACGTGTCCTCGATGTCGATCGCGTCGTCTTCCCGGCCGATGAAACGCATGCAACCGAACCCGAGCTTGCTGATCTTGCTGGTATCGAACGCCATTTGAACCCCTCCCCTTGCATCGAATTGCGACCGAAACAAAGTATATAATGCAGCGCTCGCATGCGAAAGCGCAGCAACCAGCATCTCGCAAAATGCGGTATGCTGAACGTGCTAGGAAAGAGCCGCAAGGAAGGATACGACCATGGACGACTGCCTGTTCTGCAAGATTATCGCCGGCGACATCCCGTCGAAGAAAGTGTACGAGGACGACCTGTTCTACGCGTTCGACGACATCGAGCCCGAATCCCCCGTGCACACGCTCGTCATTCCGAAGAAGCACTACGACAACCTGCAGGACGACGTGCCCGAGGAGCTGCTCGGCAAGCTGTGGAAAGTCGTTCCCGAAGTGGCCAAGGCCAAGGGCGTCTACGAGAGCGGCTACCGCTCGGTCATCAACACCGGCCCCGATTCGGCAGCGACGGTCGGGCACCTGCACGTGCACATCCTCGGCGGCATGAAGATGGGCCGCTTCACATTCGAGGGCTCGCAGCGCCTGGACGGGTAAGCGAGCAGACGAGCATCACATTGGCAATCGGGGTGGCGTCGGGCTATAGCGGCGCCGCCCCGACTTGTACGCACGTTCTTAAAGGGCAGTTACGCCGCGCAAAGCTCGATGCACTCCACGTTGCCTTCACGGCAAATGGCCGCTAACCTGCGGTCGCATGTTAGAAGCGTGGAAGAGGTTCGACGCGCGAGCACGAAGTACAGCATGTCGTAAAACGAGTGGTCCTTGGCAATTGCCTCATGCAACGCCTCGATGACGAGGGATTTGTCGTTCACGAATTCTTCCACGCAACCAATTGTCGCCCTGAGCATGATCTGAGCTTCTTGCTCATCGATTATTCCGACATGAACATATTTCCATGCAACTTGGGAGACCTCGACTCTGAAAAAATCCGGCGCAATCGCCTTTTCGCCCATATCGGCAATCCTATCGAGCATGCCACCGTCTTCCGCATCGCGAACCATGCTTATTGCAGCGCTTGCATCGATTACCATCATTGGACATCCCCCCTTGCAGATTCGGCACGAAGCACGCTTTCAATTACATGGTTCGTCCGCCCTTCACGATCTTCGCGAATCATTTCGGCAATGTCGTCGGGAGTTAGCTCGGGGCCTTTCCATGTGATTTTCGACGCTTCCTCGAGCACCCGGCGACGGCGTTCACGACGAGCTTGGATGACCTCTTCGGGTTCGACCTCGAGCGCAGCAGCCCACGGTTCCACCACGCGTGCACGCTCGGCGGCCGCACGCACATTGGGGGGAACCTCGATGTCGTCCTCGGCGGTGCCGCCCGCTGAAGCATGGAAACGCTGGCGCGCGAGTTCGTTTTCGACGCAGGCAACGGTCTGTTGGGCGATGCTGCGATGATTCTGCGCAGCAAGGGTCTTGAGCTGGGCGTACAAATCATCGGGAAAATCGCGCACTTGCAATGCCGGCATAATGCCCTCCTCGTTGTTTGCATTATGCATGCATTATACATGCTATAAGGGATTTGCGCCGGCTATCCGTTCAAAGCGATGAGGTCCGCCAGCGTAACGTGCGGGTTTCGGTAGTGCACGCCGGGGTTCTTCTCCGCCAGCGAGGCGAACTCGATAGCCTTTTGCGGGCACGCGTGGATGCACGCCATGCAGACGGCGCACGATGCGTAGCGGTGCCGTGCGCGACCGCCCACGATGTCGATGCAGTTCATGGGGCACACCTTCAGGCACGCGCCGCACCCGACGCAGGCCTTCGACACCTTGTAGAGCGGATCGTCGTCCGTCGGGGCGATCTTGCCCTTCGCGATGGTCGCGAAATGGTGCGCGAGCTCCTCTTCCGTCGCCGGCTGCACGTAACGGCGACGCGCGCGGACATCGGCGCGCAGGCTCGCGATGTGCTCGTCGACGCGTTTCGCGGGATCGATGCGCAGCTGTTCGGCAATGTCGTATCCCGGCAGCGCATTGTCGACCATGATGATCGTGTTCACGTAGTCGGCCGCATGCCCGCACGATTCAAGGAATTGTCTTGTGAGCTCGGCGAACCCTCCATGATGCGCGCCGTACGTCCCGACGATGAAGAAATAATCGCACTCGAACGTCGATCCGGCGATGAACTCCTTCACGGGGTCGGGCAGCTCGTGGTAGAACACCGGACTCACGATGCCGACCGATTCCGCCTTGTAACGACGCTCGCGTTTCCCGAGCTCGTGGGGTATGCTGAGCACGTCGTCGCCAAGCTGGCGCGCGACGTAGAGGCTGTTTCCCGTGGCGGTGAAGCAGAAGACCGCGGCGCTCCCTTCCGTCTCGGCGCTTCCTTCCGTCACGGCGTTTCCCTCCATCACGGCACCTCCCGCAGCCTACTCGTCGAGCGGGCTCTTCACATGGGCGAGCTCTTTCGCCTGCTTGCCCGTGAGGTGCTCGATCTCCAGCTCTATCATGTGCATGCGGGAGTACGCACGTGCGATCTCGGCCTCGAGCGCTTCGTCCTGGCCGGGATTGTACTTGTCGCCGAGCAGCCTGATGGCGGCCATCTTGGCTTCTTCTTCGTCCATGATGCGGACGCGGCCGAACGCGACGACGCTGCGGAAGAGCGTGGAATAGTCCGCCGGGACCACGTCGTCGCGGTCGATGACGCAGAACGACGCCTTGTCGCAAGCCTCGATGGCATCGACCTTGTGCCCCGACTTGGCGCTGTGCATGTAGATCTTTCCGTCATCGTACACGTAGTTGATGGGGACGGTGTAGGGATAGCCCTCGTCGCCGAGGACCGCGAGGATGCCCGTCTTCCCCTGCTTCAGGATCTCGACGGCCTCTTCGTCGGCCAGCTGCTGCTTGAACCTGCGCATTTCCCTGAACATGCTGCACACTCCTTCCGGGCTTGCGAGACGTGCCGTCGAGCCGCCCCTGTTCGCTAGTGGATCTGGCTCACGAGATTGTCGGTTTCGCGGGCGATGCGCATCTCCTCGTCGGTCGTGACGACGCAGATGCGAATCGGGCTGTCGTCGATCGAGATGATGCGGTTCGCGCCGATCTGGCCGGTGAAGTCGTTGCGCTCCTTGTCCAAGATCATGCCCATGTGCGCGAGCCCCGCGAAGATGCGCTCGCGCAGCTTGGCGGAGTTCTCGCCGATGCCGGCGGTCATGACGACGGCGTCGGTGCGGGTCATGGCCGCATAGTAGCTGCCGATCGCCTTCTGGATCTTGTAGACGTACATGTCGATGGCCAGCTCAGCGCGCCTGTTACCGGCATCGGCCGCCTCGAGCACGTCGCGCATGTCGCCGCCGACGCCCGAAATGCCCGCGATGCCGGATTCCTTGTTCAGGATCTCGTCCATGTCGTCGAACGTCTTGCCCTCGCGGCGCATGATGTAGGTCACGATGGCCGGGTCGATCGAGCCCGAGCGCGTGCCCATCATGAGGCCCTCGAGCGGCGTGAAGCCCATGGTGGTGTCGATGGACTTGCCGTGGTTCACCGCCGTGATGGAACCGCCGTTGCCCAAGTGGCACGTGATGAGGCCCAAATCGCGCAGCGGACGCCCGAGGAGGTTCGCCGCCTGCTGGGCGGCGTAACGGTGGCTCGTGCCATGGGCGCCGTAACGGCGGATGTGGTACTCCTCGTAGTACTGCCAGGGCAGCGGGTACATGTAGGCCTTCGGCGGCATGGTCGTGTGGAAGGCGGTGTCGAACACGGCGACTTGGGGCGTGTCGGGCATGAGCTCGCGCAGCATGTCGATGCACGCGTCGGCCGCCGGGTTGTGCAGCGGTGCGAGCTCTTCGCATTTGTCGAGGTTCGCACGCGCCTCGTCGTCGATGAGGGCTGCTTTCGTGAAGTACTCGCCACCCGCGACGATGCGGTTGCCGACGGCGTCGATCTGGCCCAGGCCGCTGATGGGCGATTCGGGGTCGTCGGTCATGACGTCGAGGAGCTTGCGCAGGCACTGCGCGACGGACATGTCCGCGACGTTGTACGTGACCTTGGCGAAATCGGGCGCGAACGAGATGGTCATGTACGCCTGGTCGGTGCCCACCTTCTCGGCGAGGCACTTCATGCGCGTGACCTTGCCTTCCGTTTCGATGAGCTGGGACTTGAGGGACGAGCTCCCCGCGTTGACGACCAAGACGAGCATAATTCGCGTTCCTTCCGACTTCGTTGTTTCGATTGTTCCATTCTACCAATGACCACGGCCGCGCGCTCGTCGGTTGTGTATTATGGGAAGGAAGTTCAGACGCGGGTTTGCAACCAGCTTGCAACGGAACGGAGGCAATCATGGCGACGATGTTGTACCAGGGCCACGGGTCGTACCGGTTCACGCTCGACGACGGGACGGTTGTTTACGTCGACCCCTTCGTGGGAGAAGGCTACGACATGCCCGCCGACCTGATCTTGGTCACGCACGAGCATTTCGACCACAACCAGGTCGACAAGATGCCGCATGCGGACGGCTGCAGCATAGTCCGGGCAGCCGACGTGCATCCCGCGAACGGGGACTACCTGACCGTCGCCGACCACGGCGTGCGCATCACGGCCGTCCAAGCATGCAACAAGAACCACCCGATCGACGAGTGCGTCGGGTTCGTCCTCGAGCTCGACGGCGTCACGTTCTACGCGTCGGGCGACACGAGCATGACCGACGACATGAAATCCGGAAAGCTCGCGGCGCTCGGCATCGATTACGCCGTGTTCCCGGGCGACGGCTTCTACAACATGGACGTCGCGGAGGCGAGCGCATGCGCGAAGCTCGTCGACGCGCGGCACAGCATCCCGCTGCATCTCGTGCCGATGAGCAACCCGGACGACCCCAGCCAGCTGTTCAGCCGCGAGCGCGCCGAGGCGTTTGAGGGACCCGGCCGCATCATCCTGGAACCCGGCGACGAGCTGAAGCTCTAAGAATACGGCGATGCCCGTCCCCGCTGCCAGAAGCGCCGGGACG
>CAMOUE010000090.1 GCA_946626265.1 uncultured Eggerthellaceae bacterium
GCCTGCGGGAGTTCCTGCTCCGTTGCCCGCGGGAGGTCCTGCTCCGGCTTGGCAGCATCGTCGTCTTCCGGAGAGACGCAAGCGCCTGCATCCGACAAGCGGGCTACAAAATCATGGGAAACCTGCCGAAGCTTCGGCGGAAGCGCCGGAGACCCTATGTAGTGCTGCAGCAGAAACTCGATATGGTTGCCAGGATTGGCGGCAGCGTCGTTCACGAAACGCGTCAGCACGCCGTCGAGGATGTTTCGCCCAACGGTGCTGCCGAGTTCGATCGCTCTCATAGGCAAGCCGACACCTATCGGAACCTCAACGAATTCTGCGAGATCCTTGCCGATTTCAATGGAATCGAACACGCTCACGTTGGTCAGGTCCTCGGCGATGTCGAATTCCCGAGCTTTCGACGAGGCGAACCGCGAATCCACCAGGGTGTAGGGGTCCGCCAGCAGAAAAGCCGTCTCGACCGCGGTGATGGCGATGTTCATCTGCGCGAGAGGCCATTTTTTCACAGACCATTTCATGTCGGCGAACCAGTACTCGAAAGACGAGCGTCCGTCCCCCTCGCCCGTCTTGACAAGCTTGGAGCGCCAGCCATCCCCCACGAGGTACGTGGCGGCCTCGCTGTCGATGACGTTTATACCAGAGCCGCGGGGCACGCGCGCTTTCACGCGTTTGGTCATTTCTCCCAGCTCGGCGGAATTGAGCACGAACCTCGAGGCGCTCCGGTAAAAGTAGGCGTTTCGCCGCACGATGGAACCCTCGCGTTCGAGCGCATCGAAATCAACTTTACGTCGCGCAGCAGCCACAAACCATCACACTCGTCTATACATACTTCAACATCGGGCATATGTGAATTGTGAACAATTGTAACCTATTGGAGCGCGGGATTGCCGTCGCGCGAACCACGAGCAAGTCTCCCGACCCCGGTTTCCGGCTTTCACGCAATCCCTGCATTTCCTTCAGAATCAACCAGGTCTCGTGCAGTGGCGTGAAAACGTGAATTATCAGGGTATCTGTCACATAAACAACCCATTTCAGGGCCTTTACGATACTATTTACAGGTTATGCAAAGCATCGAAAGAAGGATGAGGATGGAACGTACTTCGAGAAGCGTGTCGCGAACCCTCGCGGCGATTGCATGCGCACTCGCGTTCACGGTAGCTTTCGCAGCGCCTCAGCTCGCGTTTGCCGACGAAGCAGTTGTCGAAGAACCCGACGTCAGCGCGGTGAACCCTGCCCCTGCCGTGCCGGAGCAAACCGTCGACGGCGCTACAAGCCGCAACGCCGCACAAGCAGGTGACAACATTGCGGACAGTGTCGAACCTGCCGCAATGGGCGAAAGCCAGGCATCTACGCCGAGCGGCGAGGCAAGCGATGCGCAGCCTTCCGCAGTTGGCACCGCGCAAACGCTCGGGCAAGCCGACGAAACCGACGCCGTGCAAACGACCGGGCAACCTTCTGCGGCGGACACCGAGCAGATTTCTGAGCCGGCCCCCGCGAACGACGCGCCTACGCCTCTCGAGAAGGACGAGCCCACGGCCGCTGATGGGCGCATGGCCACTGATGAGCCCGCAGCCGCTGACAAGCCCGCAGCCTCTGGCGGGCCCACGGCCGCTGACAAGTCCACGGTTGCCGCAGGGCCCGCATCGGCAGACAAGCCCGCAAAGCCGGTAAAGCCGACTGCGGCCGCGACCGCAGCCAAACCGGAGGCCACCAAGCCAGTTGCGACCGCCAAGCCGACCGCAACCAAATCCACGTCTTCCATCAAGACGCAGGCAGCCGCGCCGGCAAAGATGACGGCTGCGACCGCCAAAGCGGCTGCCAAAACGACCGCCGAGAAGGCAACCAAGAAGGCGGCCGTCACCACCCAGGCGACGAAGGCCCCACAGCTCCAGTACCGCGCACACGTCCAGAAAGTCGGCTGGCAGCCGTGGGTCACGTCCGGCAAGATGGGAACCTCCGGCCGCTCGCTGCGCGTCGAAGCGCTCCAGATCAAGCTGCTGAACAACCCCGGCGGCTCCATCCAATACCAAGCTTACGTCCAGGGCATCGGCTGGCAGAACGTCTTCGCCGACGGCGACAAGGCAGGCACCTCCGGCCAGGCCCGCCGCCTCGAGGCCCTGCGCATCGCCCTCATCGGCGACATTTCCAAAACCTATGACATCCAGTACCGCGGCCACGTCCAGGGCATCGGCTGGCAGAAATGGACGAAGAACGGCGCCACGGCCGGCACGGTCGGCGAGAACCGCCGTCTCGAGGCCCTCGAGATAAAACTCGTGAAAAAAGCCAAGAAGACCCCCGACAACGAAGGTATCGTCGGCGTGCACTACAACTCGCATGTCCAGAGCATCGGCTGGCAGCCGTTCGTGCGCGACGGCGCCGTCGCCGGCACGTCGGGCCGCTCCCTGCGCGTCGAGGCAACCCGCATCTACCTGGACAAGGGCAAGTATTCCGGCAACCTGAGCTATCGCGCCCATGTCCAGAACATCGGCTGGCAGAAATGGGGCTCGGAGGGCTCGCTCGCCGGAACGCACCATCAGTCCAAGCGCGTCGAGGCGTTCCAGATCAAGCTCACCGGCGAAATCTCGAAGTACTACGACATCGCCTACCGCACCCATGCACAGAGCGTCGGCTGGCAACCCTGGACCTACAACGGCGGCGTAGCCGGTACGCACGGCCGCAGCCTGCGCCTCGAGGCACTGCAGATCAAGCTCATCAAGAAGGGCACGAACCAGACCGTTTCCGACGGCGTCTATTACATCACCACGACTGCCGACGTCTCGAGCGCCATCGACGACCCCGACGGCAAGACGAACCAGAACGTCCAGGCGCAAATCCACACCATCAACGCCAACTCCCTCAACCAGCGCTACATGCTGCGCACCGAGGGCAAGAACCTCGTGAGCCTCCAGTCGGTCGCCTCGGGCCTGTACCTCGCCGACAAGGGCGGCAAGGTCGTCCAGGTCGGCGACTCCAAGGCCGCCGCCAACCGCTGGAAAGTCTCGTTCGACGGCGGCTTCGTCCTCACGAACGCGTCGTCGGGCAAGGTGCTGTCCGTCAACGGTTCCAAGGTCACGAACGGCTCCAAGATCGTCACGGCCAAGAAGGGCTCCTATGACAACGCGAAGCGCTGGACCTTCGCCGGCACGCGCCTGATTCCCAACGGCTATTTCGAGATCCAATCGCGCCTCGGCGGCTACCTCAACGTCGAGGACGGCGCCTACTACAACGGCGCGAACATCCAGACGGCCAGCCGCAACAACAGCGGCTCCCAGCGCTTCCACGTCACCGCCACGGGCAGCGACTACCGCATCGACAACTGCAAGTCCTTCCGCACGCTCGACGTGAGCGGTGCGAGCAAATCCGCCGGCGCCAACGTCATCCAGTACGGTTGGGAGTCGCATCCTGCGCAGAAGTGGAGCGCCGAGATGAACCGCGCCGGCTACATCGTCTTCACGAACAAGAACTCCGGCAAGGCCCTGCAAGTCGCAGGCGGCTCGAACGTCCAGCTCGGCAACCGCAACGTGAACGCCGGGAGCCAGAACTGGCGCCTCGTCCAGTCCTCCAACTGGAGCCTGACGGGCGATTCGGCGCTCGACCGCGGCATCGCGTCGGAGTTGAGCGAGTACACGTCGCTTTCCGAATGCTTCTACCATGTCGCCGGCGATTTCAGCTACATCAGCGGCAGCAAGTTCTACGGCGGATCGGCCTACGTCGACGAGAGCGACACGGTCGAGTTCGCCAAGGAGATGCTCAGCGACGGCGGCGGCAACTGCTACCGCTTCGCCAGCCTGTTCATGTGGCTCGCGCGCGGTCTCGGCTACGATGCCGACACGATGTCGGGTTGGGTGGTCGGCTACTCCGGCAACCAGGCCCCGCACGGGTGGACCCAGGTCTACGAGGATGGCGACACGTACGTCTGCGATCCCGACATGCAGCATGAGATGCCGGGCTACGGCTGGTACTGGACCACGTACGACACGTCGCCGACCGCTTACTACTTCTGGTAGGCAACCGCTTAAGGACCAGCCCTCGTGGTTTTCAGCTCCCTGTCGTTCATATGCGTGTTCTTGCCCGCGGTGTTCCTGCTCCATCAGGTAATACCGGGATTCAAGGGCAAGAACGCGCTCCTCATCGTCGCAAGCCTGCTGTTCTACGCGTACGGCGAGCCGGTCTACATTGTCTTGATGATCATCTCGACGCTGTTCAACTGGCTGTTCGGCTTGCTTATCGGCAGAACAGACCAACCAGGCCAGCGCAAGGCATGGGTCGCCGCCTCGGTCGTCGTGAACCTCGCGTTCCTCGGCGTGTTCAAGTACGCCGGCATGGCCGTGGGCACGATCGACGCGCTTTTCGGCGCCAACATCCCAGACCCCGGCATCAGCTTGCCCATCGGCATCTCGTTCTACACGTTCCAGGCCATGAGCTACGTCATCGACGTGTACCGCAACGACGTGCAAGCGCAGCGCAGCTATCCCAAGGTGCTGCTCTACATCGCATTCTTCCCGCAGCTCATCGCCGGCCCCATCGTCAAGTACCACGACGTCGAGCAGCAGCTCGCGCAGCGCCACGCCGACCTGCACGACATCGCGGCGGGATTCCGCCGCTTCTGCATCGGGCTCGGCAAGAAGGTGCTCGTGGCCAACACGATGGCCGTCGCCGTCGACAGCATCTATGCTGCACAGCTCGACCACATCAACATCGCCGTCGCCTGGATCGCCGCGCTGGCGTACCTCATGCAGATCTACTTCGATTTCAGCGGCTACTCGGACATGGCAATCGGCATGGCGCGCATGTTCGGCTTCACCTACCAGGAGAACTTCAAGTACCCGTACGCCTCGCCCTCGGTGAAGGTGTTCTGGCGCCGCTGGCACATCAGCTTGTCGACTTGGTTCAGGCTCTACGTGTACTTCCCGCTCGGCGGTAACCGCAAAGGCCGGCCGCGTACCGTCTTCAACAAGATGATGATTTTCTTCCTGTGCGGCCTGTGGCATGGCGCAAGCTGGACGTTCGTCGTCTGGGGCCTCATCCACGGCCTGTTCCTGCTCATCGAGGAATACCTTCCCATCCACAAGTTGCCGAAGCCGGTCGGCGTCGTCTACACGCTGCTCGTCGTGACGGTCGCGTTCGTGCTGTTCCGCGCCGACAGCTTCGAGCAGGGCGGATGGATCATCTCCCAGATGTTCACCGGGTGGCATTTCGAGTACGCATGCGTCGAGCTCGCCATGCGCCAGCTCACGCCCCTGTTCATCGTCACGTTCCTCGTCGCCGTCGTGGCGGCGACGCCGGCGAAAGGCGCGCTCGAGCGCTTCGTCGACGATGCGCCCGACAACACGGTGGCGGCTCTCGAGACCGCGAGCTACGTCTTCGCGCTCGCGCTGCTGGCCTTGAGTTTGCTCAGCCTCTCCGGCGGCGGCTACAACCCGTTCATCTACTTCAGGTTCTAGGGGGGGTGCGATCATGACTGCCAAACCGAAAACCCCCGCCCATGCGAAGGAACAACCCGAAGGCGGTGCTTGGGACCACGCGACGGCGGGCACGTACGTCGACCAGTGCACACCACGTACCCTGGTGCTCGGCGTGCTCATCGTCGCGCTCGTCGTCGCGATCGTCCCGTCGGTCGGCATGCTCTTCGCGCGCACCGATTCGACGACCGAGAACCGCGAGCTCGCAGCTCCCCCGACGCTGTTCGCCGAAGACGGGGCGTTCAACTGGAACGTCCTCGCCGATTCTGGCACGTATTTCGACGACCATTTCGCACTGCGAAACCAGCTCGTCACCGCGAACGCGAAACTGCGCGCGTCGCTCGGCGCATCGGCCACCGACCAAGTCGTCGTCGGAACCGACGACTGGCTGTACTACGGCGGCACGCTGCCGGACTACCTCGGCCAATCCGCGCTTTCCGACCGCACGCTGCTCAACATCACGCACAACCTCTCGCTCGCGCAGCGGTACGCCGAATCGCAAGGCGCCGCGTTCCTGTTCACCATCGCGCCGAACAAGAACTCTCTGTACGACGGGCATATGCCCTACTACTACGTCGCCTCGCCCGACGCGAGCAACGCGGAACGGCTCAAGCCCCTCCTCGACGAGGCCGGCATCAACTACTTCGACCTGTTCGACCTGTTTGGGAACGAGGGCGGCCTGTCCGGGAGCGGGGGCGACCCATCCGGGAGCGAGGGCAGCCTGTACTACCTGCTTCGCGATACGCACTGGGACAACCGTGGTGCCCTCGTCGCGACGCAGGCCATGTTCGACGCCCTCGGGCGCGAAAGGCTCCCGTTGGGCATCGACGATGCGACCGCGCGCGACGACTTCACGGGGGACCTCGAGAGCATGCTGTACCCGAACGCGCCGCGCACCGAGACGCAATGGTACTTCGCGGGCTACGATGACCTGGCGAACAACACGGGATCGCTCTGGTCCTACGTGAAAGGTGCAGACGTCACCGACAGCAGCATCGTCACCGAGTCCCCAACGGGAACCGGCTCGCTGCTCATGTTCCGCGATTCGTTCGGCAACGCCCTGCTCCCGCTTTGGGCCGCGAGCTACAAAGACGCTTCGTTCACGAAGCTCGTGCCCTACAACCTGGGCGCGCTTGCCAAATCCCCCGCCGATACCGTGGTGATCGAGCGCGCGGAGCGGCACGTCGATTACCTGGCGAAAAACCCGCCGATCATGCCGAACCCGACCGTCACGCTCAAGGGGACGCTTCCGGCGGAGCCAGATGCCGCAACGGGCAACGCGTCGCTCGAGCTCTCGCTCAACGGGCCCTACCTGGTCGTTACGGGCGCCGTCGACCAAGCCAGCCTCCCCGCCGGCACGATCACGGACCAAACCCGCTTCCTCGTCTCCATCGAGCAGCCAGGAAACCAGCCTGCCGTTTACGATTCGTTTTGGCAAAGCGCCGTTTCTGGGGAAGAGATTGTGAACGACTTTGGATATCAAACCTATATCGCAAGAGAAGGTCTAGACTTAACGAATGCGATTGTTCGCACGTACGCCATCACTGACGGCAAGCCCCTGTGCCTGTCCGTGCAGCAAGGTGTACAGACGGACGGACAGGCAGCAGAAACGCAATAGATCGAAAGGAACCATCATGCAGCAGGTTAAGGGGAAGAGCTTCGCGGCAATCGTATGCGCATCCATGGTCGTCGCGATACTCGCGCTCGCCGGATGCTCCGGCGGCGGGCAGAGCAGCGCAAGCAGCTCGAGCGCCGACGCAGCTTCTACCAGCAGCGTCGCGGCGAGCGCGGCGGCGAGCGACACGGCAGCTTCGACAAGCACCGCAAGCGCAACGGCGAGCTCGGCGGCGACCTCCGCGGCGAGCGCCGAATCCTCGAACGCGCTCGTGCTCGGCGCGAAGACCGACAGCGCCAAGAGCATCACGCTCCACAACAAGCTCGGCAAGGCCATCACCGGCATCACCATCGTCCCGGTCAGCTCGAAGACCGCCGGTACCAACCTCATGAAGAGCACCGACGCGTGGCCGGCAGGCGGCGACGCGACCGTCTATTTCGAGCAGAAGAACGCTTCCGACAAGTACAACGTTCAAATCACCTGCGGCGCCGAGCGCTTCGAGCTTCACAACCTCGACGCGGCAAACGTGAGCGACGCCACCATTAACCTCGAGGGCGACATCGCCTATGTCACGTACGTCCTGAACGGCAACACCATCAGCTCGCTGCAGGACGAGTCCGCTCTCGCAAGCGCTGCAGCCACCACCCAGGCAAACGCCGATTCCGCTTCCGCCGCTTCCGCACAGGCCACGCAAAATGCCCAGGGCACCCAGGCTACGGGCCAGCAGACCACGCAGGACGGCGCCTACAATGGCGAAGATGAGGACGTCGTCGTCTATGAAGAGGACGTCTACTACGAGAATGACGGTTACGATCCCGAGTACGACGACAGCGAAGGCGACGTCTACTATGAAGAAGACGTTGTCTACGACGATGGTGGCGACTACGGCGATAGCGGCGACTACGAAGACACCGGCGACTACGGCGACGTCTCCCAGGACGAGGACTCCTGCGTCGACGGTGGCGTGGTGCTCCGCTAAAGACCCCACCGCAAAACACACTCGTAAAGAAAAGGCCCCTTACGGGGTCTTTTCTTTTGACAGATGGGCGCGGCAGGTGGGGGGCAGCGGAAGGGGACGGCGAGCGGAAGCGGTTGGCGACGGGCGGAAGCGGTGGGCGGCCATCCCGCCCAACAGCGCACATCCCCGATATCCCGTCGCGGCCGCCTACCCGAGACAGCGCACTTCTCGGGTATCCTGCCACCCCGATGTTTTCGCGGCATAATATCGGCGAAGTGCGCCGTCCGCGGACGGCGGATGGCAGGATATGCGGGAAGTGCGGGCGCACATCTCGGTTATTTCGCCAGGCGACGACGCACATCTCGGATATTATGCCGCGAGTTCGCGGGGGTGGCAGGATACCGGGGAAGTGCGCCGACCCGGGGGCGGCTCGGCCGGCGCCCCCGGCAGGATACCGGGGAAGTGCGCCGTCCCGGGGGCGACTCGGCCGGCGGCCCTGGCAGGATACCCGAGAAGTGCGCTGCCGGCTGGCCCAACCGACGGGCTAGACGGCAACTACGCTACGCGTAACGCCACATGTGATCGAGCGGGCCCGATCCGCGTCCCAAGT
>CAMOUE010000091.1 GCA_946626265.1 uncultured Eggerthellaceae bacterium
TACCTGCTCATCTGCCTTATCGGCGTCGTCTGCGCGATAATCCTGCCGCGCATCCCGCCGCTGAGCATGAAGAAGGACGAGTACCTGGTCGAGGGCCGCGCCATGTCCGAGTCGCTGCCCGAGGGCTACACGAGCTCCGTCCAGTACGGCCTCGCGCTCGCCATCCAGCGCGTCGACGAGCACCGCGGCATCGTGCAGTTCCTCGAGAACGGAGTGAAGAACGCTGCGGGCATGTGGTTCGGCGTCCTGCCCGTCGTCATGTGCATCGGCACGCTCGCGCTCGTGCTCTCGAACAACACGAGCATCTTCGAGATCCTCGGCCAGCCGTTCCTGCCGCTGCTGAACCTGCTCCAGGTCCCCGAGGCCGACGCCGTGTCCAAGACCATGATCGTCGGTTTCACCGACATGTTCACGCCCTCGATCATCGCCGCCGAGAGCGTCGCCGAGCCGATGTCGCGGTTCATCGTCGCCGTCATCTCGGTCACGCAGCTCATCTACCTGTCCGAGGTCGGCGGACTCATCCTGGGCTCGAAGATACCGGTGAACATCGTCGAGCTGTTCATACTGTTCCTCGAGCGCACGATCATCAGTCTGTTCATCGTGGCGCCGCTCGCTCACTTCATATTCTAGGGACGCCGCGTCGATCGCAAAGAGCGCCCGGGGCACTTCGCCAATGCCCCGGGCGCTCTCTCTTGCTTCGAGCACCTTGCTGCGGCGAGAAACGCGTCCCGCTACAGGTCGCGGTCGAACAGGTCCTCGTACGTCTCGCGACGCGTGACGACGCGCGCCTGGCCGTCCTTCACGAACACGATGGCGGGACGGGGCTGGCCGTTGTACGACGAGCTCATCGTGTAGCAGTACGCGCCCGTGCCGAAAACGCATGCGATGTCGCCGAGCTCGGGATGCTGCAGCGAGCCGTCGAGCACGACCGCGTCGCCGCTTTCGCAGTGCTTGCCGCATAGCGTCACGATCTCGGTGCGCGGCTCGTCGGCCTTGTTGGCGATGACGGCCTCGTACTCGGCATGGTAGAGCGCCGTGCGGATGTTGTCGGACATGCCGCCGTCGACCGCCACGTACTTGCGGATGTCCGGCAGCGTCTTCATGATGCCGATCGTGTAGAGCGTGACGCCCGCGTTCGCGACGAGGCTGCGGCCGGGCTCGACGAGCAATCGCGGCTCCTTCACGCCGTACTCGGCGCAGAACTCCTTGACGGCAGAGGCCGTGCACTCGGCGAACTCGTAGATAGAAGAGGGCCTGTCGGCCGTTGTGTAGGCGATCCCCAAGCCGCCGCCCATGTCCAGGTCCTCGACCTCGAGGCCGTAGCGCTCTTTCACGCGCGCCACGAACTCGACCATGACCTGCACGGCCTCGCGGAACGAGTGCAATGCGAAAATCTGGGACCCGATGTGGCAGTGGAAGCCGGCGAGATCGACGTTCGGCGCCGCGAGCACGTCCTCGACGCAGTTGAACGCGAAGTCGCCGAGCATGGTGAAACCGAATTTCGAGTCCTCGCAGCCAGTCTTGATGTACTCGTGCGTATCGGCCTCGACGCCGGGCGTGATGCGCATGAGCACCTTCTGCGTGATACCGAGTTCGCCGGCGATGCGGGACACGCGCCCGAGCTCGATGCGCGTGTCGAGCACGATGCGCCCGACCCCGGCCGCCATGGCCTCGCGCAGCTCGCGCTCGGTCTTGTAGTTGCCGTGCATGAAGACGCGCTCCATCGGGAAATCGACCATGCGCGCGCAGTACAGCTCGCCTCCGCCCGAGACGTCCAGGCACATTCCCTCCTCGGCCGCGATTCGCAGCACCTCCTTGTTCAGGAACGCCTTCGAGGCGTAGAGCACCTCGGAGTTCGGGTAGACCTCCGAGAAGGCCTCTCGGTACTGCTCCATGCGGTCGCGCAGGTCCGCCTCGTCGAAGACGTACAGCGCCGTGCCCTGCTCGCGGGCGAGCTCGACCATGTCGACGCCGCCGATGTGCAGATGACCGCCTTCGACTGCCGCAGTCTTGGGAAGCACCGCGCCGAGTTCCATGGTCGTGAGGCCGTCGGCCTGCTTGGTGAGGTCGGATTTTGGAAGTGACATCGCCGCGCCTTTCTTCTCCCCAACTTCGGTGAAGTTGCCGAATCTGTTTGCGAATTTCACATACAATACCAGACGTTGCAAGAGAAAGGATTTCAAATGGGTAAACCGGAACCGTCCATGGACCAATGGCTCGCCGAGGCGAAGGCGAGCGAGAACGCAGACCAATGCGGCATGTTCCTCGTGCACAACGGCATCGTGCGCTCGACCGCAAAAGCGCAGGTGCGCCAAGGCGAGGAGATGCCGGCCGTCGCGCAGGTCGACTTCAGCTACGACGCGGCGGGCGTCGAGGCAGCGATCGCCGAGGCGCTCACGTGGGATGGCGTGTACTACGTGAAGGTGTGGCTGAACGAGGGCGTGCTGAACGTCGGCGAGTCGATCATGTACGTGCTCATCGGCGCTGACATCCGCCCGCGTTGCATCGACGCCCTGCAGAAGCTCGTCGGCAAGATCAAGAACGACCTCGTCGTCGAGAAGGAGATTTACGCCTAGGCTTGACGGGCCAAAATGGGCCGGCCCCCCTGGGAGGTCGGCCCATTCCTGATGAGTCGGATCCCGAACGAGTCGATCTCCCTGCGAGATCGACTCGTTTTTTCTGCCCTACACCATCTCGTCGAGGGTGCGCCAGGCGAGCTCGGCGCATTTCACGCGCGCGGGCATCCGGCTTATGCTCTCGAGTTCGTAGGCTTCGTCCAAGTCATCCTGCTCCTCATCCGTGAGCTCGCCGCCCTGGATCATCCGAACGAACAGCGCGCTCAGGCGTTTCGCCTCCTCGACCGTCTCGCCGGTGATGAGCTCGGCCATGATGTCGGCGCTCGCCTGAGAAACGGCGCACCCGCTGCCGGTGAACGCGGCCTCCTCGATCGTCGCCCCATCGCCGGAAAGGCGCAGCTTCAACACCATCTCGTCGCCGCAACTCGGATTCACGCCCTCGTGCTCGTGCGTGAAATCCGCAAGGTCGTACTTGTAGTCTGGATGCGCGTTGTGCTCCATCAGCGCTGCCGTGGCATATATGTTCGCTCCCATGTTTCCCTCTCTATCAGGTGAGTCCCAATGAGTCGGTCTCCCTGTTGCCTCGACTCATTGGGAGACCGACTCGTTTTGTCAGCCGTGGAACATGGCCCACACGTGCTTGAGGCCCTCGACGAGCCGGTCGATGTCGCGGCTGTCGTTGTAGAACGCAAGCGACGCGCGGCAGCACGAGTCTATGCCCAGGTAAGCGAGCAGCGGCTGTGCGCAATGGTGCCCCGCGCGGATGGCCACGCCGTCCATGTCGAGAATGCTCGCGACATCGTGCGGATGCACGGTGCACACGTTGAAACTCACGACACCGTGGTGCTCGGCAGGATCGGACGGCCCGATGAGACGTACGAAGTCGAGTTCGGCGAGCCTGCGCATACAGAGCGCGACGAGCGCCCTCTCGCGGGCCATCATGGCGTCGAAGCCGACGTTCTCCACGTACGTGAGTGCGGCGTCGAGGGCGAATATGCCCGCAGCGTCCTGCGTGCCCGCTTCGAACTTCTCGGGAACGGGCGCCCAGGTGGCTCCCTGTTCCGTGACCGATTCGATCATCTCGCCGCCCGTGAGGAACGGCGGCATCGCGTCGAGCAGCTCGTGGCGGCCCCACAGCACGCCGATTCCCATGGGCCCATACACCTTGTGGGCGGAAAACGCGAAGAAATCGCACTCTATTTCGGTCAAATCCACGGGAAAATGCGGAACCGACTGCGCGCCGTCGACGACCATCACGGCGCCGAATTCGTGGGCTATGCGCGCCATGAGCGCGACGTCGTTCTCGACGCCGAGCACGTTCGAGACGTGCACGGCCGACACGATCTTCGTGCGCGGCCCGATTTTCGCACGCATCTCCTCTTCGCCAATCACGCCTTCGTCGTCGGGATACATATATACGAGCTTCGCCCCCGCGGCGCGGCACGCCTGCTGCCAGGGCACGAGGTTCGAATGGTGTTCCATCACGGTGATGCACACCTCATCGCCCGGCCCGAGCACCGTCGGCGCATACGACCCCGCCACCATGTTGAGGGCCTCAGACGCATTGCGGCAGAACACGATATCTCGCGCATCCTTCTTGCCATCGAGCCCCAAGAACGACGCCACGTGCGCACGGGCGGCCTGGATGGCCTCGGTTGCCTGAACCGACAGCTCGTAAAGGCCGCGCAGCGCGTTCGCGTTCATGGTCTCGTAGAACGATTTCTGCGCCTCGAGCACGACCTTGGGACGCTGCGCCGTGGCCGCGCTGTCGAGAAACGCCAGCTCGGGTTTGCGCGCGAGCAGGGGGAAATCGCTCTTGTACGGGGAAGTGGCAAGCGCAGAGGCCTGCGCGTTGCGGCCCGCCCATTCGGCACGGCCGGCATCCGTCAGCATGTTCTCGCCGCGAAGTCTCCTGTTGTTCATCGGTCCTCCTCGCTTTCAAGAGCTGACGTGCGCACGCCTGCATCCCCGTCGTCGAACAGCTCGGCGAAACCCGGCGCGATCCGCTCGCCCAGACGAACGATGCCGCGGCGCGCCTCTTCGCCCGGCGCGTCAATCGCCGCCTGCTCAACGATGGCCGAGACGAACATGCGCTCGGCAGCATCTTGCGCCAACCCGCGGCTCGCGAGGTAGAACAGCTGCTCGGAGCGGATATGGCCTATCGTCGCTCCGTGGTTGCCCGCGACGTCGTCCTCGTTGCACAGGATGACGGGTACGGTCTTGTTGCGCACGCCCTCGTCGACGAGCAGCACGTTTTCACGCTCGGAACCCTGCGCGCCCTTCGCACCCCGTATGAGGTCGATGGTGGCCTTCAGGGTCTTCTCGCTTGCGCCCGCAAGGACGCCGTTGGCCTTGAGGTTGCACTCGGTCTTTTGCCCATGATGGCGCACGATGTAGTTGAAATCGCGCTTCTGGGAACCGTGACCCAGATAGCGGGTATCGACCACGAGGCCGCTTTCCGCACCGCGCAAGTCGGCCGCGAGGCCAGCAAAGGAAGTCCCCGCGCCGAGCACGGTCTGGCACACGGACACGTTCGCCCGTTTGTGCGTAAACAAGCCCATGTCGTCGATGTCGATGACGCCGTCGTCAAGCGTTTGGCTACGCACGATGTCGACGGTCGACCCGGCGTCCGCAAACACGCGCAACGTCGTGCCCGCTATGGCGTGCGCTGCATCGGCGGAATCCGCCGGAGCGCCAGCAAGCTCGCCCGCAGGTGCCCCATTGGACTTGTCGGCAGGCGTCTCTTCAGGCGAATCGACGTGCAGCTTCAACCTCACCGTCGAGCCCTCGCCAGCCACGACGTCGATGGCGGCAGCGCTGATCGCCCCTGTAACGGCCCGTACGCACACGCTTGCCTCGATTGCCTCTCCGAGGCCGGCCGCCACAACAATGCGGTCGCCTGCCGCATAGCGAAGGTAGGCACCCACCTCGTCGCCGACGCCCGTCTCGAAGGCCATAGCCAGGCTGCGCGCCTCTTCGATCGCGTCGGCGTTCGCCTGGTAATCCGACTGCGCCGTGCCGCCGTACGTAGCGTCCGCCTCAGCAGCAAGAAAAGCCGCCCGCTCGGCCAGCTCGGCCTCGGTCGGCATCGGATGCTCCTCATCCCAAGCGAGCTGCGCGTTGGCAAGTGCGTTTTCGAATTCGTCGGCGGCACCGCGAGCTAGCGGGGGCACGCTCGCAGACACGTCAGGCGCGATTTCAAGCCCTGCGGGAATCTCGATGCGCGCTTCGTTCGATTTCATGAAATGCCACGTGGGCGCCGGCATGGCGCTCGCACGGTCAAATGTGATCGCCTGGGTCTCCATTACCCGATCGCCCCTTCCATCTCGAGCTTGATGAGGTTGTTCATCTCGACTGCGTATTCGAGCGGCAGCTCCTTCGAGATGGGTTCGGCGAACCCGTTCACGATCATCGTGCGGGCCTCCTCCTCAGAAACGCCGCGGCTCATGAGGTAGAACACCTTGTCGTCGCCGATGCGCCCGATCGTGGCCTCATGCCCGATGTCGACGTTCTTGCAGCGGATGTCCATCGCGGGAATCGTGTCGGAGCGGCTCATGTCGTCGAGCATGAGCGACTGGCATGACACCGTGCACCGCGAGCCTTCGGCCGCCGGCGTCGCGACGACCGAGCTGCGGAACGTCTGGATGCCGCCGTCCTTGGAAATGCCCTTCGTCTCGACGCTCGCCGACGTGCCCGGCGCCGCGAGCACGACCTTGCAACCGGTGTCGAGGTTCTGGCCACGTCCGGCGAACGTGATGCCCGTGAAGCTCGCCTGCGCCTTGCGACCTGCAAGGATGGACATTGGATACAGGTAGCCGACATGGCTTCCAAACGATCCGGAAATCCACTCGATCTGACCTTCCTCGTCGCAACGGCACCGCTTCGTGTTGAGGTTGTACATGTTCTTCGACCAGTTCTCGATCGTCGAGTAGCGCAAATGCGCGCGCTTGCCCACGAACAGCTCGACGGCGCCCGCATGGAGGTTGGCGACGTTGTACTTGGGCGCCGAGCAGCCTTCGATGAAATGCAGGTCGGCGTCGTCTTCCACGATGATGAGCGTATGCTCGAACTGGCCGGCGCCTTTCGCGTTCAGGCGGAAATAGCTTTGGAGCGGGTAATCGAGCTTCACCCCCTTCGGGACGTAGACGAACGAGCCGCCCGACCACACGGCGCCGTGGAGCGCGGCGAACTTGTGGTCGGTCGGCGGGATGAGCGTCATGAACTTTTCCCTGATGAGGTCAGCATATTCACCGTGAAGAGCCTCTTCGATGCCCGAATAGACGATCCCCATCTTGGCCGCCGTCTCTTGCATCGAATGATAGACGAGCTCGGAGTCGTACTGGGCGCCGACGCCGGCGAGGTAGCTGCGCTCGGCCTGCGGTATGCCCAGTCGGTCGAACGTGTCCTTGATGTTGTCGGGCACGCTCTCCCAATCCGACTTCTGCTCGGTGTTCGGCTTGACGTACGTGACGATGTTGTCCATGTCGAGGCCGTCGATGGAAGGCCCCCAATCGGACATCTCGATGTCGTTGTAGATCTGGAGCGATTTCAGGCGATGCTCGAGCATCCAAGCCGGCTCGTCCTTGCGCTCGGATATCTCGCGCACGATGTCGGGCGTGAGGCCCGCGTCGAGTTTCTCGGCATCGGCGTCGTCGTAGCGGAAATCGTACAGGCTCCGGTCGATATCTGCGACCTGCATCCTCGTTTTCTCTGCCATGGCGCGCCTACTTCGCTTCGCCGAAGGCAGCTTCGGAGCACTCGAAGTCGTTCGTGCCGGCATCGGCCTCGAAGCGCTCGAAGCCGTTCGCATCGATATCGGCGATGAGCTCGGCCGGACCTTCCGCGACCATGCGCCCCTGCACCATGACGTGCACGCGGTCGACGTCGAGCCGCTCGAGGATGCGCGTGTTGTGCGTGATGACGAGCAACGTGCCCTCGCAGGTTTTCTGGTAAAGCTCCATGCCGCGCGACACGACCGAGAGCGCGTCGACGTCGAGGCCCGAATCCGTCTCGTCGAGGATGGCGAGCTTCGGCTCGAGCAGCAGCAGCTGGAGCATCTCCACCTTCTTCTTCTCGCCGCCCGAGAATCCGACGCCCAGTTCGCGGTCGAGGTAGGCCGGATCCATGTCCAACGTTTTTGCAAGCCCCTCGATCTTCTTGCGGAACTCCTTGTTCTTCATCTTGCGCCCCTGGCCCTCGACGATGGCGCGCAGGAAGCTGCGCAGCGGCACGCCGGGGATCTCGACGGGCGCCTGGAAGCTGAGGAACATGCCAAGATGGCTGCGCTTGTGGGGCGCGAGCTCGGTCACGTCCTCGCCGTCGAAGAGGATTTCGCCAGAGGTGACCTCGTACGTCGGGTCGCCCATGAGGACGTGGCCGAGGGTTGACTTGCCCGCACCGTTCGGCCCCATGAGAACATGCGCCTCACCTTGGGGGATGTTCAAGTCGATGTCGTGCAGGATGGATTTGCCCTCGACAGCCGCAGACAGCCCGCAGCAGCGGAGCAACGATTCGCTCGCCATGATTATTCACTCTCCTTGTAACGCCGCCCGCAGTCCGCGAGGGGCGTCTCGCCATGTGTCGGAATAATCCTAGCATGTTTATAGGTTTTTGCAAGATGCATTAAAATGTGTGGCGGGACGCGCGGCGGGCATGCGGCGGCGCGACGCTGCATGGGGCGGCGGCGGGACGCTGCAAGTAGCAGCCGACCTAACGACCTCTGGCGAAATCGCGTCAAACTCGGGATTTGCGACAAATCCCGGTGTTGCGTGGTTCAAATACCGAGTTTGACGCGATTCTTCTCCAGCCGTTTTTTCACGAACTGGTATTTCATTTAAAATACTCATGTTACAGCAAGCAAAAATCGCTTCAAACTCGGGATTCGTACCACGGCCGTGGCCGTTTTGTCACAAATCCCGAGTTTGACGCGATTTCGCCCGCACGGAACCCGCGCGTCCCAGCACCACGGGCGCGCGCCGGCCGCCATCCCAGCCGCACCCCGCGCCC
>CAMOUE010000092.1 GCA_946626265.1 uncultured Eggerthellaceae bacterium
ACATCGTCTGGGAGCTGCAGGACATGTTCAACCAGCTCATGGTCCTGCCCAACGCAATCGCGCTCTTCGCCCTGTCTGGTTTCGTGGTCAAGTGCTCGCATGCGCGCGGCACGAAGACCGAGGAGATCCTGAACGAGGAGATCTAGGCGATAGGCGTTAATGCCCGCAATGAACGGTGGGCGCCTGCCGTGCCCGACGGCAGGCGCCCTTTCCTTTCATGGGACCTGTCTCGGCGCTGGGGCAACCGCATTTGATAATGAAGCCGGTTTTGCCCGATAGCCAAGCATATATTGTGTACAATTGAAATACGCGAGGAGCGAGTGGCGATGGAGGGGCTTTGTTCGACCGCAACATGATGGGGCTTCCCGGCATGCGCGCCGTCATGGCAGCGCTTGCCGTTCTCGCGCTTCTTCAGGCTGCGGCCATCGCAGGTCAGGCGACATCCCTCAGCTGGGCGATCTCTCGTCTATGGGAAGGGACCGCCGTTGCGGACGTGGTTTCAGCTATAGCTGCATTCGCTGTTTGCTTCGTAGTCCTGCAACTTGCGAGATTCGCGCAGGACACCGTGCTCGACCGCTATTCCCTGCGTCAAGCCGACCGTCTGCACAGGCTCATCCTCGATTCGACGTTCGACGAGCGCGTCATGCTGTCGCAAACCGAAAGCGCCGCCGTCGTGGCCACTTCCGCTGCAGACGGTATCGACGAAGCCCAAACCTACATCCGCATCATCCCGCCGAAAATCATCGGGATGGCACTCGTATCGCTGCCACTTCTCGCTGTGGAATTCGCGATTGATTGGCCAAGCGGCGTCATCTTGGCTGTCATGTTCCCCGTCATCGTCTTCTTCATGGTTCTGCTCGGAAGACAATCGCGCGAGCGGGCGGAACGTCAATACGTTGCGTACACGCTCCTATCGAATCGGTTCATGGACACGCTGCGGGGGCTCGACGTCCTCAAGTCGTTTGATGCCTCGAAACGAGAAGAGAGATCGGTCTACTCCTATAGCGAGCGGCTGCGCCGTGCGACCGTGCGCACGCTCGCCACCGCGACGTTGTCGAGCGCAGTTCTCGACCTCTGTGCAACGCTCGGCATCGCCGCAGTGGCCATGATGCTCGCGTTTCGCCTCATGGACGGTTCGGTAGAGCTCGCCACGGGCTTGGCGGCACTCATGCTCGCTCCCGAGTACTTCGCGCCCATACGGTCGTTTGCGAGCGATTTCCATGCTTCGCTCGACGGGAAGAACGCGCTTTCCGCCATCCTCGGAATGCTCGACCGAGCCGCCCGCAAGCGCGACGCAGCTACAGCAGGCGATTCCGCCGAACAACAGCCCATCTCCTGGACGCAGTCTTCAACCCTCGCGTTCGAAGGCGTCTCGTATCGTTACGACGATGGCGCCCATGGCGTTCACGGCCTCTCCTTCACGCTTCACGGCCACGAGAAGGTGGCCATAGTCGGCGAGAGCGGCGCGGGAAAGAGCACGCTTGCAAAGCTCGTAGCGGGTTTCCTCGAGCCGGCTGAAGGCACCGTGCTCTTGAACGCCGAGCGCGTGGACCTCGCTTCCCGCCAATGGAAAGAACGCGTTCGCATCATCCCGCAGCACCCCTATGTATTCCAGGCGACGCTCGCCGACAACATCAGGTTCTATTGCCCCGATGCCACGTTGGACGAAGTCGATGCCGCAGCACGGGCCGTCGGCCTTGCGAGCCTTGTTGACGAGCTCCCCGACGGCCTCAACACGCTCGTCGGCGAGGGGGCGCGCGGGCTCTCGGGAGGCCAGGCGCATCGCGTCGCGCTCGCACGCATCTTGCTCGACGACAAGGCTGACGTGCTGGTATTCGACGAACCGACGGCGCATCTCGACATAGAAACCGAGCTCGAGCTGAAGCAGAGCATGCTGCCGCTCATGGAGGGGCGCCTGGTGCTCTTTGCCACGCATCGCCTCCATTGGATTGAGGACATGGACCGCGTCATCGTGCTCGAACACGGTTCGATAGCTCGCGAGGAGGCCAGGCCATGAGTGCGGGAAAGCCTCGAAATTGGTTCATGTCGTTCCTCGCGCGCTATAAGCGCTCGGTGGCAATCGCGCTTTGCCTGGGCTTTCTCGCATCGGGATGCGCGACTCTGCTCATGTTCACGTCCGGCTACCTCATCAGCGCGACGGCTGTTGCGGGAATCTCGCTGTTCTCCATCATGGTGCCTATCGCCTGCGTCCAGCTATTCGGCTTCGGCAGGCCGCTCGCCCGCTATCTCGAACGGCTCGTGAGCCACGACTGGGTCCTCAAGGTCACATCGGACCTGCGGCTCATGCTCTACCGGGGCATCGAAGAGCGCACGGGCGATCCGGCGCGCGCCCGGGCCGTCGGCGAATACCTCGGCCTTCTGTCCGACGACATCGCCCACCTGCAGAACCTGTACCTGCGCGTCGTGTTCCCCACCGCGATCGCGCTCATTCTCGCCGTCGGCGCCACAATTGCATTCGGACTGTTCTCCCTAACGTTCGCGTCCGTCATGCTCCTCGTCTTCGCGCTCGTCGTACTGCTCTTGCCCTTCGCGGCTCTCCTGGCAACTCGTGCGCGAGCGGAATACGTCAAATTCTCGACCGCAAGGGAATACAGGGAGCTCGTCGACGACGTGCTCGGAGCCGTCGACTGGACGCTTTCCGGGCGCGGCGAATCCGCAATCGAAAAGCATGCTGTGGCGGGAATGCGCATACGGGCGGCGGGAAGCCGAATCCGCACGGTGCAACGCGCGGTTTCGCTCGCGTCTTCGCTTGCGCTGTGCCTTGCGGTTTGCGTCGTGCTCATCTGGTCTGGCGAATCGTTTGGCGCAAGCTTGCCGTTGGCGAACTGCATCGCCGGCTTCACAATCGGGTTCTTCCCGCTCATCGAGGCGTTCGCAGTGCTTCCAGCCGCCGTTTCGGAGGCGCCCGCCCACGCCGACGCCATAGGAAGGCTCGAAGAATACTCGCTTGCGCAGACCGCCGGTTCGCACGTGCGCGAGATTCCCGACGTTCCTGACGCGGCAGCTTCGATCATACTCGACGACGTGTCCTTCGCTTACCCGAACGCACGCGCGAACGCGCTCGAACATCTGACGCTCTCCATCGCCCGAGGGGAAAACGTCGCCGTACTCGGAAGAAGCGGGTCGGGCAAGAGCACGTTCGCCCGAATCGTGCGCGGCTCGATCGAGCCGTCGGCAGGACGGCTTTTCAGGCACGGGTCCGTCGGATACCTCGGGCAGAACCCGTACCTATTCAACCGAACGTTGCGCGACAACCTGGCGATCGGGGCGCCTGGAGCCGACGACGAAGCGCTCTTGAACGCAATCGACGCCGTCGGGCTTTCCGAAAGGATAGGCTCCCTGCCCGATGGGCTTGACACGGTCATCGGCGAAACGGGCGTCGGATTCTCCGGCGGAGAGGCGCACCGCCTTGCGCTCGCGCGGGTCATCGTGGCCGACAACCCCATCGTCATCGTCGACGAGCCGTTCGCGGCACTCGACCCTCAAACCGAGGAAAGCCTGATCGATGCGCTGTTTGAAGCATGCGAGCACAGGACGCTCGTCGTTATCACCCATCATCTCGCGCAAATCGAGCGCTTCGACCGCGTGGTTTTCGTCGAGAATGGCCGAATCGACGGCGTAGGCTCGCCGACGGCCCTCATGGAAATCGACGAGCGTTTTCGCTCACTTGTCGCCTTCGACCGCGCAACAGCGCCGTTTGCCGTCTAGAGCAATTCGTTGAGCTCGCGCACGTTCATGTCCGCATGCTCCGACGTGCGCTCTCCTACGCATATCGTGTTGAGCCCGCACTCGTGCATCACCGCAACCGCGTACGGCGCATCGTCGACGGCCCACACCCGTTCGCGTTCGCAGCCAAGCTTCTCGACCGCGATATCGTAGATGGCGCTGTCCTGCTTTGAGCAACCTGCTTCGTCGGTGGACACGAGCGCTTCGAAGCACTCGAGAACCCCCGCGCGCGTCAAGCCCGCCTCGAGGTAGCGGCGCGGACTCGACGACACGACCACGCACGGAATCCCCTTCCCATGTGCGGCACGTACGAATTCGACGGCCCCGGGGAGCGGCTCCGAAACGTCCCGGTAATAGGGCACGAGGTACCCGTCCAAGTGCGCGAGGACGTCGGCGCCCGACGTCCCGACGCCGTACTTCCCATGGAGGATCTCGGCAGCCTGCTCGATCGGCGCGGCGTGTATCTCGTCTTCCTGGTCCTGGGTCAAGGGCCCCGCCTGCGCGAACAGCTCGCGTTCGGCTTCGTCCCAAGCGTCGAGCGTATCGAGCAGCGTGCCGTCGCAATCGAATATGAAACCGCCCGCCTGTTCAAAATCAAACATGTTAAAACTCCGTTGCACTCGTGTTGTCCCACCCATCCTACAGGATTATCAGCTTGCTCTGTTTTACAATGTTCAAAGCACATTTGCACCACTATAAGGGGAGGTTTGCATGCCCAAACGAGACGATATCAAGAAAGTCCTCATCATTGGCTCCGGCCCCATCATCATCGGCCAAGCATGCGAGTTCGATTACTCGGGAACGCAGGCCTGCAAGGCGCTTCGAAATCTAGGGTATGAAATCGTCCTCGTAAATTCGAATCCCGCTACGATCATGACCGATCCCGAGACGGCCGACGCCGTCTACATCGAGCCGTTGAACGTCGAGCGTCTCACGCAAATCATCGAAAAGGAACGTCCCGACGCCCTGCTCCCGAACCTGGGCGGCCAATCGGGTCTGAACCTTTCTTCGGCGCTCGCCGCCGCCGGCGTGCTCGACGAGTACGGCGTGGAGGTTATCGGCACTCCCATCGACGCGATCGAGCGCGGCGAGGACCGCGACATCTTCAAGCAGACGATGGCCGAGCTCGGCATCGAAATGGCGCGCTCAAAGGTCTCGCATACGGTCGAAGAGGCCGTCGCGATCGCGGACGAGCTCGGATACCCCTGCGTCCTGCGCCCCGCCTACACCATGGGCGGCACGGGAGGCGGCCTGGTGTACAACAAGGAAGAGCTGAAGACCGTCGTGGCACGCGGCCTTGCCGCGAGCCCCGTTACCGAGGTCCTCGTCGAGGAAAGCGTGCTCGGCTGGGAAGAGCTCGAGTTCGAGGTCGTGCGTGACGCCAAGGGGCAGATGATCACCGTCTGCACTATCGAGAACATCGACCCGATGGGCGTTCACACCGGCGACTCGTTCTGCGCCGCGCCCATGCAGACCATCGACCAGGCCGTCATCGACCGCCTGCAGGAGAAATCGTACCGCATCGTCGAGGCCGTCAAGGTCATCGGCGGAACGAACGTCCAATGGGCGCACGACCCCGTCACGGACCGCGACATCATTATCGAGATCAACCCGCGCACGTCGCGCTCTTCCGCCCTCGCGTCGAAGGCGACCGGCTTCCCCATCGCGCTCATCAGCTCGATGCTGGCGAGCGGGCTCACGCTCGACGAGATTCCATGCGGCAAGTACGGCACACTCGACAAGTACTACCCCGATGGCGATTACGTCGTCATCAAGTTCGCCCGCTGGGCGTTCGAGAAATTCAAGGGCGTCGAGGACAAGCTGGGTACGCAGATGCGCGCCGTCGGCGAGGTCATGTCCATCGGAAAGAATTACAAAGAGGCGTTCCAGAAGGCCATCCGCTCGCTTGAGAAAGGCCGTTACGGCCTCGGCTTCGCGAAGGACTTCTATGGCAAGTCCAAAGACGAGCTTCTCTCGATGCTCGTCACGCCCACTTCAGAGCGCCAGTTCATCATGTACGAGGCGTTGCGCGCAGGGGCTACGGTCGACGAGCTTTTCGAACTCACGAAGATCAAGCGCTACTTCATCGAGCAGATGGCGGAACTCGTCGCCGAGGAGGAGGAAATCCGCGCGTTCGCGGGCGAGCATCCCACGCAGATGCTTCCGGACGACATTCTGGTCAAGGCGAAGAAAGACGGCTTCGCCGACAAGTACCTGAGCCTTCTTCTCGACATCCCCGAGAAGAAAGTCCGCGCCCGCCGCATCGCCATCGGCTGCACCGAGGCGTGGGAAGGCGTGCACGTATCGTCGACGCAGGACTCCGCTTACTACTACTCAACGTACAACGCGCCCGACAGCGCGCCGGTCAGCAACGGCAAGAAGGTCATGATCCTCGGTGGCGGCCCAAACCGCATCGGCCAGGGCATCGAGTTCGACTATTGCTGCGTGCATGCGGCCAAGTCGCTCAAGAAGCTCGGCTTCGAGACCATCATCGTCAACTGCAACCCCGAGACGGTCTCGACCGACTACGACACATCCGACAAGCTGTACTTCGAGCCCCTGACGGCCGAAGACGTGCTGTCGATCTACGAGAAGGAAAAGCCCCTCGGCGTAATCGCGCAGTTCGGCGGCCAAACGCCGTTGAACCTGGCGAGCGAGCTCGAGGAAGCCGGGGTCACCATCCTGGGCACCTCGCCCGAGATCATCGACCTCGCCGAGGACCGCGACCGCTTCCGCGAGGTCATGGACCGTCTCGGCATCCCCATGCCCGAGGCCGGCATGGCCGTCAACGTCGCCGAGGCGCTCGACATCGCGCATCAGATCGGCTACCCCGTCATGGTGCGCCCGAGCTACGTGCTTGGCGGACGCGGCATGGAAGTCGTCTACGACGACGAGAACCTGCGCTCCTACATGGCCGCAGCCGTCGGCGTCACGCCCGACCGCCCCATCCTCATCGACCGCTTCCTCAACCACGCGCTCGAGTGCGAAGCCGACGCCATCTGCGACGGTACGCTTGCGTACGTCCCGGCCGTCATGGAGCACGTCGAGCTCGCCGGCGTCCACTCCGGCGACTCCGCGGCCATCCTTCCGTCGGTCACCATCTCCGACGACCACCTGCGCACCATCAAGGAGTACACGCGCCTCATCGCCGAGGCCATGCACGTCCGCGGCTTGATGAACATCCAATACGCAATCGAGGGCGATAAGGTCTACGTGCTCGAGGCCAACCCGCGCGCATCCCGCACGGTGCCGCTGGTTTCGAAGGTCTGCGGCATCCAGATGGTCCAAGTTGCAACGGACGTCATCACAATGCCGCTCACGGGTCGCACATCCCCCGTCCCCGAGCTCAAGGACGTCACGTACAACCACTACGGCGTGAAGGAAGCCGTCTTCCCGTTCAACATGTTCCCCGAGGTCGACCCGGTACTCGGTCCCGAGATGCGCTCGACCGGCGAGGTGTTGGGCTTGGCAAGCTCGTTCGGCGAAGCGTTCTACAAGTCGCAGGAGGCAACCCAGACGGCGCTGCCGCTCGGGGGCACGGCGCTGCTGAGCATCTCCGATCGCGACAAGGACGAGCTGGTCGAGCTCGGCCAGGCGCTCATCGATGCGGGCTTCGAAATCATCGCCACCCGGGGCACGCGCGACGCGCTCGTCGAGGCGGGCATTCCGGCAACGCTCACGTTGAAGGCGTCGGAAGGCCGTCCCAACGTCATCGACCTGATCACCAACGGCGACGCCGACCTGATCATCAACACGCCGTCGACCACGACTAAATCTGCAGACGATGGAAGCGCCATGCGCCGCGCCGCCATCAAGGCGCACGCTGCCTACATGACGACCATGGCAGCCGGCAAGGCCGCAGCCATCGGCATCAAGACCGTCCGCGAGACCGGCTCGAACAAGGTGAAGTCGCTGCAGGAAGTGCACGCCAGCATCAAATAGCGCATCGCACCCGAACATGCAAGAGCGCCTGCCCGGCCTTTTCAGACGGACAGGCGCTCTTCTTTGCCAGAATTGACCTAAAGGAACCGCACGGGGTTGTTCACGACGTCGCGCACGACTTCGACGTGCCGGTCACTTGCACCGAGACACGGGACATAGACGAACAGGTCCTGCCGCGGCTTCACTTCACGTGCGAGCATGCGCCCGCGCCACATGACCTGAAGTACCCCCTCAACGTCGTAATACGTTTCAAGGCAATCGATCGAGAAATTCGGGCACACGTAGAACAAGCGCCCCTCGAAGCACTCGTACCACCATTTGTCGATGATCTCGGGAGAGTATGGCTCGAGCCACGAGCGCTTCTTGTCGAAACGGCACATGAATCCCCTCGCCCACTGTTCTTCCGGGATGTCGAGCTCTTCGGCGAGCCAATCGCACGTCTTCGCCGTCGTCTCGTCGTACGTGTCCCCCCGCTCCACGTCGACCTTGGGCACGGAATGGAACCCGAAGATTATGCGGTCCCCGGCACCCGCATTGAAGCCCGCCTCTCGTATCGATTCCGCGACGGCCCTCAGGTACGTCTCGTTATCGCTGTAGTCGCCAATGATCTCGTAGGTGCCGACCCATCCCGTACGATCGGCGCATTCCTTTACTTGGTCGGCGACGATGTGCGCTTGGCTGAACGCGTTCTGGGGATATAGAGGCAACACGCTTAAGCGCTCGCAGCCCTCCTCGCGCAACGATTTCATCACCGCCTCGATTGACGGGCTCCCGAAGCTCATGGCGTAACGGACGAGGACGTCCTTGCCCTCATCGGCATACGAAGACTCGAGCTTGTCGGCGAGCTGCTTCATGTCGTGCGGGAACTTGAACCCTTCGCTCGTCCAG
>CAMOUE010000093.1 GCA_946626265.1 uncultured Eggerthellaceae bacterium
ACCTCATGACGATCATCTCGCTGACGTTCAGCCCGCTGTTCATCATGATTCAGACGATGCTGTAGTCACAGCTGCATCGCGAGAAGAAACGGACCCGCCTTGGCGGGTCCGTTTTCGTTTGTCGCCGACGTTCGTTGCCCTGCGGCGCACGGCGCCCTGCCGTGCTCGGCGCTATACGAGGTCGTCGCAGTACTCGCGTTTGAAGAGGCGGTGTGTGCTGTTCGGGAACAAGTGATGGTACAAAGCGATGAAGTAGCTGTCGGTCATGGAGGATATGTAGTCGGTGATGATGCGGTTCGGCTCTTCGCACAGGTATTCGGAACGCTTGATAGACGCCGATTTCGCCACGAGCGACGAGACATGGTGCTTGAAGACGGGAGACGACTCGTTCCCGGAGACGAGGTCGTCGAGCAGGCGCTCGTAGAGCTCCTCGAACATCTCTTGCACGATATTCTCGAATTCCGAGACCGTGCCCTCCTTGTAGTAGATCTTCTCGTAATTCTGGCGTTTGGCGAGGACGATGTCGTCGAACGCCTCCTCGCTCATGGCGATGTGGTCCTGCCGGTAGCTGTTGTTGACGATGTCGATCGTCATGTTGTTGATTATCTGCGCGTTCGTGCGCCCAATGAAGTTGGAGTCGAATATGTCGAGGGAATCGATGACGCCCACGTCAATCGCGTCGAGGCGGTCTTTGCCGATGTAGGCGATCATGTCGCTGATGCGCACGACGCAACCCTCGAGGGTCGAGGGGCGAAGCTTCTTGATCTCGCCCGCGTCCGCCGCGCAGCGGTCCACGGCCGCATCGAGCTCTGCGAACGTCGTCGTATTTCCGAGCCTCAGGACTTGTTGGGCGAACTCGCCGTTATGGCAGAGCGCGCCGTCGAGCGTCTGGAGGCTGATGTTGCGGCGGTACAGCTGGTCCATGACGCGCACCGAATGCACGTTGTGCCTGAAGCAGAGTCCCGTGTGGCGCTCGTAGCACTCGCTCAGGTAACGTTCCCCCGCATGACCGAACGGTGTGTGCCCGAGGTCGTGTCCGAGCGCAATGGCTTCGATGAGCTGGACGTTCAAGCCGAGCAGCTCGCCGATGCCTCGCGCGATTCGGCTCACGAGCTGGACGTGTAGGCCGCGCCTGCAAATGTCGTCGTTCTCGACGAAGGAGAAGACCTGAGTCTTGTCCGCGTACCGGTTGTAGGCTGGGATGTTGATTATCTTCTCTATGTCCCGCGCGAAAGCCGGCCGCGTGAGCGTCGCTTCGTCGTGCGCCTTGTCATCTCGGCGCACGACGTTCTCGTCCTTGAAGGCCATCGGGTTCTTCCAGCCGGAAGCTCGGTCGGCCACTATCTGCTTTTCGATTTCCGGCCGTAATGATTGATAGGGGACCTTAACGGGTGCCATGTACCTTAAACTCCAATCTTCGTTTCGGCTATTGTAGCAACAAGAGCATCCGCAAACGCCCGCGTGTGCGGAACAGCTGTATACTTTGAAGAAAGACCGAAACATCAGGAGAGCTCCCGTTTCAATGGCCGGCATAAGCGAAGAAGACATTCAAAAGGTGCGGGAGGCGACCGACCTGGTCGCCCTCTTCGGCGAACGCGTTCCCGTTCGCCAGCGGGGACGCGATTTCTGGTGCTGTTGCCCGTTCCACAACGAGAAGACGCCCTCTTGCAAGATCGATCCCACGACACAGCTTTGGCATTGCTTCGGTTGCGGGGAAGGCGGCGACGTGTTCGGCTTCGTCATGAAGATCGACGAGGTCAGCTTTCCCGATGCCGTGAGGTCCCTTGCGGAGCGAGCGAACATCGACATCGCCGAGTCCGGCGGGGGACCGCGCGTGTCGAGCAGCCGCAAGGCGCGTCTGCGCGACATATGCGCTGAAACGGCGGCGTTCTATCACGAGCAGCTCATGCGGGGAAAATCATCGGATGCGGCTGCGGCCAGGTCGTATCTCGGGGGACGTGGGCTCGGCGGCAAGGTGCCGAAGAAATGGAACCTCGGGTTCGCGCCCGGACGGCTCTCACTCGTGAGGCATCTGCAATCCAAGGGCTTCAAGCCTGACGAGATGATCGCCGCGAACGTCGCCATGCAAGGTGGCGACGGGAGGCTACGTGACCGGTTCTTCAATAGGGTCATGTTTCCCATAAACGACCCCCAGGGCGAGTGCATTGCGTTCGGGGGCCGCGTGATCGGCAGCGGGGAGCCGAAGTACCTGAACTCGCAGGAGACGCCGCTCTTCCACAAGTCGAGCGTGCTCTACGGGCTCGACAAGGCGAAGAAGAGCATGGCGAGCACAGGCGACGCGATAATAGTCGAAGGCTACACCGACGTGATCGCGCTGCACGAGAACGGCGTCGAGAACGCCGTCGCGACATTGGGCACCGCGCTCACGCTCCAGCATATCAGGCTGATTTCAAGGCACGCATCTAAGCGCATCGTTTACCTGTTCGACGGCGATGCGGCAGGGCAGCGCGCTGCGGACCGCGCCCTCGAATTCATAGACGAGAGCATGACGCCCGAAGCGGGGAAGACGCGCATCGAGCTGTGCGCCGTGACGTTGCCGGACGACCTCGATCCTGCGGACTTCGTAGCACAGCGGGGTGCCGACGAGCTCAAAGAGCTCGTCAAGGCCGCCAAGCCCCTCGTACAGTACGGAATCGACAGGCGCATCGCACGCCACGATACGTCGACGCCCGAGGGAAGGACGAGGGCCCTGTCGGACGCGCTTTCGATACTGGCGCCGATAAAGACGTCTCTTTTGGCGAAAGACTACGCGGTTCAGCTCGCGGGAAGGCTCCAGCTCAGGGAGCAGGACGTGCTCGATTCGCTCGAGATGCTCAAGGCCCCGCGTGCGTACGGCCGCGATGAGGCTCCACAGGCTACCCGTGCGGAAACGCGGGATTACGAGATGCCGGAAGTCGAGCGGAGCAGGCGGAAGTTCGAGCGCCAGCTCGTGAGCCTGCTCGCCCAGAATCCCGATTTGGCGCTCGCCCACGCCGATGCGCTTGCGCAGACGCAGTGGCATGACGAGACGAACGCGCGTCTCGCCCAGATAATACTCGACGTCCTCGAGGCGAATCCTGGTGCTGCGCCTGCCCAGATAATAGCCGCTGCCACCGAGGCTTTTCCCCGCGCTGCGGGAATCCTCACGCATGCGACGTTGCGAGAAGGGGAGAGGCGCGAGGAGACGGTTCGCTTCATAATCGAGGAGCTCGAGATAGGCGACATGGAAACGTCCCTCGCATCGATGAACGCCGAAATGCGTTCGAACGGGTCCCTGTCGCAGGACGAACGCGAGCTCATGTTCGCGGCTGCGGTCGAGCTCCAGAAAGCGCTCACGGCGAAAAGGGCCGCGCATCGTCCGACGCTATAGCAGGCAACTCGGAAGGGAAGAGGTCGATTAGTGCAGTTTCGGCCCTTTTCGGTGGCGGTGCGAGGCGAACTGCGCGAGCCACGATATACTAGCGCGGTCTTTAACTTGAAAACGAAAGAAGTGTGCGATGCTTAAAATAGTACAGTCACCTGACCCCCTGCTCAACCAGGTGTGCGAACCGTGCGAGCCGGGCGACAAGAGCCTGAAGAAGCTGGCGAAGCAAATGGCGAGGGTCATGTATGCGAACAACGGCGTCGGGATAGCGGCACCGCAAGTCGGCTTGCTGAAACGTTTCATCGTAGTTGATTGCGGTCCCGAAGACGTCCACGACCCGATATTCCTCGTGAACCCGGAAATCGTGGAGGTTGCGGGCGACCCCGAAGTCGAAGAGGAAGGGTGCCTGTCCTGCCCCGGCATCTCCGTGCCGATAGAGCGACAACCGTGGGTTCGCGTCAGGTACTACGACCTCGATGGAGAGCTGTGGGAGATCGAGGGAGACGAGCTTCTCGGCCGTTGCCTTCAACACGAAATCGACCACTTGGATGGTAAGACGCTATTCGAAAGCGCAAGTCCGCGCGAGCGCATACGGGCCCTATCGGCCTACGAGGAGGCCCGGAAGCTCGGCGCGAAGCCCGGCGAGACGTCCATGCCGAAGGTGCGCTGATGAAGGTAGTGTTCATGGGAACGCCGTCGTTGGCGGCGCGTGTCCTCGAAGATCTCGCGGAAGCCTACGACGTCGTGGCGGTTTACACGCGTCCCGATGCGGCGAGGGGCCGCGGCAAGAAGCTCGTCGGGTCTCCCGTCAGGCAATGCGCCGAACGGCTCGGGCTCGAGGTCCGCACCCCTTCGACGCTATCCGACGCTTCCGTGCAAGAAGAGCTCGCGGCTTTCGATCCCGATTTCATATGCGTCGCGGCATATGGGGCTATTCTGCCGAAGGAAGTCCTCGATCTTCCCCGGTACGGGTGCCTGAACGTGCACACTTCGCTCTTGCCGCGCTGGCGCGGTGCAGCTCCCATGGAGCGTGCGATACTCGCACGCGACGAAAAGGCCGGCGTCTGCATCATGCGCATGGAAGAAGGCCTCGACACCGGCCCGTACTGCAAAAGGGAGACGGTTGCCCTCGACGAGATGTATCTTGGCGAACTAGAGGCACGGCTTGCGGACGTCGGTGCGAAAGCGCTTGTCGAAGCCGTTGCGGATGTGGCGGCAGATGAGGCTCGTTGGGTCGACCAGGGCGACGAGCAGATGTGCTACGCGGCGAAGATAGGCCGGGGGGAGCTCGACTTGAGCCCCGATGACGACGTGGAAACCGCTGCCGCCAAGATCCGGGCATCGAGCGACGCCCATCCTGCCCATGCGGTCATCGCCGAACGTGGCGTGACCGTCGTACGTGGGCATGCGGCATCAGACGACGAAGCGCGCCGATGGTGTGCCGATCTCGAGGCGGGACAGGGACTGTTCAAGAGCAAGCGCTTCCTGCTCGTTACGGGCGACGGCGTCCTCGAGCTCGACGAAGTGAAACCCGACGGGAAGAAGGCCATGGATGCACGGGCGTTCGCTTCGGGCATACAGGGAATAAAGAGCATGAACATACAATGGGGGAGAGCATGACGGAAGAATCGACTACGGGCAACGAGAAGAGAAAATGGGTGCCCAACCGTCCGAAGAAGAACGCCGTTCGAAGCAAGAAATCCTTCGACCAGAAGAAGATGGAGCACCTCGTTGACGAGAACAAGACGGTGTACCGCGGAGAGTTGGACCCGAGGAAGAAGGATCCGAACAAGAAACCGCGTTCTATCTCGCGATCCGAGGAGAAGGTCCGCGCCAAGGCGGAGAAACTCGCCGAGCTCGAGGCGAGCGAGAGCGAAGATGGATATGCCCGCGAGTACACGGATTTCAGGGACCTGTACGAAGAGTGCAAGGCGAGCCCCGGCAGGCTCGGCGCCCTGTACGCGACGCAGCAAGTGCGCAAGCGCAAGGCGTTCGCCCAGGAAGTGATCGAATCCACGATCGACCGCTCCAAGCTCTCGGCCCAGGACAGGGCGTTCGCCACGCTGCTCACGCTCGGCGTAGTGAGCACGAGCGGTGCCCTCGATGAAGTGATAAACCGGTGCATCAGGAGCCCGCGCGACATACAGCCCGACGTGCGAGACGCGCTGCGCGTCTCGGCGTACGAGGTCATTTACTTGCGAAAGGAACCGCATGCCGCCGTGGACCAGGGCGTGGAGCTCGTTCGCGCCGTCGCCCCGAGCGCTTCGGGCCTCGGCAACGCGGTGCTTCATCGCATACTCGAGTCTTCGGGCGTTTTCCCCTTCGGCGATCCCGCGAAGAACCTCGATGCGCTTGCGTTGCTGTACGGTTTCCCAACCTGGCTCGCTAAGCGGCTCATAGAGGATATGGGAGCCGCGGCCGCGGCCGAGTTCATGCGCGCCTCGAACGATCCCGCCCCCCTGTACGTACATGTCAACAGGGTCAAGTCCGCAGATGACGAGGTTGTCTCGCTTTTCGAGGAAGTCGGAAGCGACGTCGAGCGGGTGAGTCCCGAGGGCATCGACGTTCCCGGCTGCTACCGCATTGCAAACACGAGGGCGCTCACGGACGGAAGGATACGCAGGCTGTTCGGCCAGGGCAAAATCCTCGTGTCGGACGCCTCGGCCCAGGCGGTGGCGGCTTGCGTTCTCGAGGGCGACAAACCTGCATCCGTGCTCGAGATCGGAGCGGGCAGGGGCACGAAGACCATCATGCTGCAATCGATGTCCATGGACAAGTACGGCGAGCAGCTCAACCTCACGTCGATGGACAGCCATTCGTTCAAATCGAACCTGCTCGAGAAGCGGGCGCAGGACTACGGTGCGGAAATCGGCGAGATCGTGACGGGAAACGCGACCCGGCTCGATTCGGTCATGCCCGAGAGCATGTTCGACCTCATCTTCATCGACGCTCCCTGCTCGGGCTTGGGAACGCTGCGCCGTCATCACGAGATACGGTGGCGGTTGACTCCCGAGCATATCGAGGAGCTTGCCGAGACAAACCTCGCGATGCTCAAGTCTGCGGCGAACCATGTCGAGGTAGGCGGCTGCATCGTTTACGCGACGTGCACCGTGACATACGACGAGAACAACGGCGTCGTGAAGCGTTTCCTCGAGAGCGAGCAGGGCTCGAACTTCAAGCTGGCGCCCATCTCGGGCAAGGCGTGCTTCGCGCCCCAGCTAACGAGCGGGTCGCCGGACGCGCACTTCGCGGCGCGATTCGTTCGCATTGCCTAGACGGGTGTTGATTAGTTGCTTATAATAGTCAACTTATAATTGCAGATTACGATTACCGAGAAAGCGTGAGAGAGGCTATGGAAGACCTGAACATTAAAGAAGTCGCAATGCGCATCAGGCTTTTGCGCGAGGATCTCGACTTGACGATGCAGGAGATGGCGGACGCGACGGGCAGGTCCGTCGCCGAGTACGCTGCTCAGGAATCGGGAGACCAGGATCTCTCGTTCACGTTCCTCTACAAATGTGCAAAGAAGCTCGGCGTCGACGTCATCGAGCTGCTCACGGGTGAAACCCCCCATCTCAAGGGCTATTCGCTCGTGAGGCAGGGCGATGGCTTGTCCATAAAGAGGCGCGCCGGGTTCGAGTACCTCCACAAGGCACCGCATCTCGGGAACAAGCTCGCCGAGCCGTTCCTGGTCACGGCTCCCTACCTCGAAGAAGAGCAGGACAAGCCCATTCACCTTTCGTACCACAAGGGCATGGAGCTCGATTACGTGATCTCCGGCCATCTTCGATTCGCCTACGAGAGCAATGTCGAAGAGGTCGGTCCGGGCGATACGCTCATGTACGACTCGGGTCGAGGACACGGCATGATCGCCATCGGCGGCGAGCCGTGCGTGTTCCTGGCCATCGTCATGAAGCCGGAATCGGAGATTATCTAGGCGCTGCGCGAAAACAGGCGCAGCGCCTAAAAGGCCGCATGGGGGCATGGCCTCCGTGCGGCCCTGTATTTGGAGACGGCATTCACGACGAAACGATCGGAAGACGATAACGATGAGAAACATAAACGAACGCTACGTGGAGGAAGAGTACGACGAGAACGGAGAGCTCGAGAGCTTCTCGGTGCATTACCCCGACGATTTCAACTTCGCATACGACGTAATAGACGACATTGCAGAGAACGATCCCGACAGACGCGCGATGGTCTGGTGCAATCCGGAAGGCGAACAGCACGTGTTCACGTTCGCCGACATGAAGAAATGGTCGGACAAGACGGCGAATCTCTTTGCCGAGCACGGGCTCGGCAGGGGCGATTTCGTGATGGTCATACTGCGCAGGCACTACCAGTTCTGGTTCGTCGCGGCCGCGCTCGCGAAACTCGGCTGCGTCATGGTTCCCGCCACGTTCATGCTGAAGGAGCACGACTTGGAGTACCGGTTGAACGGCGCCTCGATAAAGGCCATCGTGGCGACGTCCGTCGGCGATATCGCGGATGTCATCGATGCGACGCTTCCGCAATGTCCGACGGTTGAGAAGCTTTTCCTGGTTAACGGCGCGGGTGGCGGTCTCACGCAGCTCGACGAGGACGGCAACCCTATCGGCGATACGCATCCGATTGGGGCCGAGCTGAGCGGTCCCGAGGGAGTATGCGCCGCACCGGCCTCGCGCGACGGTTGGATCGACTTCAACAGCGAGGTTCTCGCGGCAAGCGATGCGTTCGAGCGCGTTGAGACGTTGGCTGCCGACCCCATGCTGATGTACTTCTCGAGCGGGACGTCCGGAAACCCCAAGATGGTGCTTCACAATTCCTCGTATGCGATCGCCCATATTCCCACGGCGAAGCATTGGCACAACGTCGATCCGGAAGGCATCCACTTCACGATCGCCGATACCGGATGGGGCAAGGCGGTTTGGGGCAAGTTCTACGGGCAGTGGTTCATGGAAGCCTGCGTGTTCACGTACGATTTCGACCGCTTCCATCCCGCGGAGATCCTCGGCCTCATCGAGAAATACGGGATCACGACGCTGTGCTGCCCGCCGACGATGTACCGGCTCATGATGCAGACGGACATCGACTCTTTCGACTTGTCCTCCCTGAAATACTCGACGACTGCGGGCGAGGCGTTGAACCCCGACCTGTTCGACTTCTGGAAAGAGCACACGGGCCTCACCATCTACGAGGGCTTCGGCCAGACCGAGACCCCGCTCA
>CAMOUE010000094.1 GCA_946626265.1 uncultured Eggerthellaceae bacterium
TTCGCGACGACCTCGACTTCGGAATAGCCGCACATCGCGAGCGCGGATACCTTCGTGGGAGTCAGGCGCGTGCCAGCAGGCAGCAACGGCTGGCCTGCTTCGAAGTTCGCGCCCTTCTCGCGGCAGTTGGCGCCGCGCTTGCCCGGCGCGACGAGGACTTCGAGCCGGCCGGGATTCAGATTGTCGAGCCCGACCTCGCCTACGCCGCCGTCGAACCGCACGTCCTCGACCTTGATGGCCGTGTCGAAACCTGCAGGAAGCGCCGTGCCGGTGTTGGCCCAATCGTATTCGGCACCGAGCTGCCATGCGCTCGTGTCGGGCATGCCGCCTTCGAAGTCCGCGAAGCGCACCGCGATGCCGTCCATCTGCGCGCAGAGCGCGTTGGGCACGTCGACCTTCGCTGCGCAGTCGGCCGCCGTCACCCGGCAGAACGCCTCGTGAATGCCGACGACCTCGGTGCGCGGTTCGAACTTCGCCGCCTCGACGAGCCGTGCGATAGCCTCCTCGCGCTTGAGCTCCACATGTTTCGAATGGTCGCGCATGACTCCGCCTTTCCGCGCCATAGTTTATGTTTGTATGGAAATAATACCGCAGGGCAGTCACCTCTGCACCAAAAGGGCATCCTCTTTAACGCGAACGGGCCGCGATGAAGCCGACCGCCAGCTCAATTGCGCGATAGTAGTGCTCTGGCAACGAATTGCGGAAACCGTGGCGCATGCCACCGAGAACGACCAGCTCGGAGCGTGACCCGTAGATGCGAGCGGCTCGCACCGAATACTCGGGCGGCACGATTTCGTCATCCGAGCCGTGAACGATCAGAACATCGCCGCCGTACCCCCCTATTGTGCCGAAAATGTCGGTGTCGACCGCATCCTGCAGGTAGCGCCTTCCGATCGGCAGGCCGCCGAACGTGGCCTGGTCGGGAATAGCGCCGTTCGGCGAGCTCGCCACCGTCTTTTCGGCATCGTTGCCGATGCAGAAGGCGGGAAAGTTGAGCACGAGCCCCCGCACGTCAGCCGAGCGCCGAGCCGCTACGTAAGCGCTCACGTAGCCTCCCTGGCTGCTGCCGACGAGGAAAAGCCGCTGCGAGTCAACCGCGCCGAGCTCGCGCACGGCATCGATCACGGCCTCGAGATCGGCGGCCTCGGTGAGCACCGACATGTCGAGCATCGTCCCGTCGCTCTGCGAAGCGGGACCGCCGCCGCAGAAGTCGAAGGAAGCGAACGCGATGCCGCGATCGGCGAAATCGCACGGCATTGCGCTGTCATAGACACGCGAAGCGCCGAATCCATGCGAGAACACCGCGACAGGAAACGGGCCTTTCCCTTCCGGATACTGGATTTTGCCGTAGATGCGCATGCCGTCGCGCATGACGACGAGTTCTTCAATCACCTTGACACCTTTTCAAGACAACTTGCAACCATCGTGGCTATTGTACGCGAATATATAGTCGTATGAGGATAAATTAGCCAGTTATTCGGCCGAATCGGCGTCGGCTGGCGTGGTCGTCACGGTCGAATCGGCGTCGGCTGGCGCGGTCGGCGAGCCCGGCGAATCCGACCCGCCTTCGCGCTTCGCGCGCCGCGCCGCTTCGTCCTCGGCGACGATGCGCTCGATCGTCTGCTCGACCGTCGACGGAATGCCGAACAGCGTGCGCTGAGACACGAGCGGACGCACGGGCTTGCCCGACGCCTCGGCGGCAAGCAGCTCCTGTATGCGCTTCCAGCGCTTTTCGTCTTCCCGATATCCCATGGAAACAGATTAACGCAAAAAGGAGATCGTCGTGTGGGCGCTTCCAACTCCGCAGCTCACTGCTCCCCCAACTTTTCACGCGCCTGCGACTCGAACTCGTAATGCTCTTCGGTCTGCCACCGCTCGGTGAACACCAGGCCTTGGCGACCGTAGCTCATGCCCGCGTCGGCCGCCTCGACGGCCGTGATCATCTGTCGTTTGAAATGGGAATCGACGGCCATGGGGACGAGCGCCACAACGGCTATCCCCAAGCCTACGAGAATGCCAAGGCCATCGGCATCGCGCCATCCATCGGTCATTTCGCCGAGTATCGAGAACACGATCACGGCCAAGACGGCCACGAGCGCACACACGGTCGCACGGCGTCGAGCGCTGCTGATGGGGAGGTCGCCGACGCATTTCCCAGTCTCACCGTTCACGGCAAACAGCATGCGCTCGGCGCCCCACGTGCAATGCATGAGCCAGACGGGCAGGACGCACGAGTGCGCGCGGACCGTTTCCACGTGTGTTTCGCGTGCGACCACTTCCGAGATGTCGTCGATGGCGGGCTGGTCAATCACGTCGTTTTCCATATCCTGCTCGAAGGATGTCTTGGCAAGCGCCTCTGCGCGGGGCTGGCAGGCCTCAGCGCTTTCGTCCGCCACCTCCATGAGGTAACCCGCCGCGTAGGCCGTCGAGAACGCGCGCAACGCCGAAAAGTCGAATGGAGCGATGGCGTCCATATGCGCATCGGGCATCTTCGACGACCCGTCTATCGGAATTCCCTCGAATGCAGCATGTCCCGCGCGCTTGACGCCGTAATAGTGCTTGACGCTGCCTTCCCCCGTACCCTTTTGATCGTAGGCGACATAATGCGCCCAGCCGTCCACGTTGACGTCGTACAGATGGTAGGGCACGTACACCGCCTGCATGTGCTCAATCGACGCACTGAACTTTCGCGAGAGATACCATTTGTGCTCGAAATGCTGTCGCATCTGGACTTCGGCCTGCTCGCGCGTAATCGAGAAGGGAATGACCCAATCAGGAATGTTTTCGGCGGTTGCAACACCGCACGTGAGCATGTTGTTGCCGCAGTACGGGCACGAGGTGGATACGGTGCTCTGATCGGCGATGACGTCGGCGCCGCACGAGGGACACGAGTAACGCACCGCCGTCCGTGCCGCCGCCGTCCCCTCATGCTCGATTTCCCAGGGCGCATTGTCCAGGAACTGCTCGACAGTCCTCACGTGCTGGGTTTCGCGCACCTTCGGCTCGACGCTTGTCGGGATAGCCCGCTCGGCCTCGCCTTGGCTGAAAACGCTGTCGCATGAGGCGCACTCCAGCAGACCGCTTTCCGCGTTGAACGCCAGGACGCCGTTGCAATTCGGGCATTGGTACGTGACTGCCTTTTTGGTGGTGGCCATCGCCTTTTCCTTCCAAAGTGCATTTTGACCGCGCGCTATTTCAGTACCCTGCCCATTTTACTTTCACGGCAAGACCTCGTCCGAGGAGAGCGCGGAAGTTTGACCTAATCCCCCGTTTCTCCTAGCGCCTCACATCGGCCGCTATGATGAAGCATCGAGCCCTTTCACGTCGAACTATTCTTGATACAATGGCCCCGTTGTAAATCGAACGAGAGGAGCCGTCATGAAGTACATTTGCCCCTGCGGTTACGAGTACGACCCCGAGGTCGGCGACCCCGATGCCGGCATCGCCCCCGGCACCGCTTTCGAGGACATCCCCGAGGATTGGGTGTGCCCGTGGTGTGGTCTTGGCAAGGACGCCTTCGAGCCTGCTGAATAACTGAAAGTTCCATACACGAAGCTGCGGCGGGAACAACTCGTTCCCGCCGCAGCTCGTTTTTGAACCAGAATACCTGGCGCCTTATTTCGCAAGTCGCTACTTCTCGACAGGGACAGGCTGCTCCTTGTCTTCAGCAACAATCTCCTTGAGCGACGCGGCGATGCCGGCGAGGCCCTGCATGTCGGACGGGATGATGAGCTTCGTCGCCTGACCGTCCGCGACCTTCTTCATCGCCTCGAATGACTGCAGCGTCAGGACGGCGGAATCGGCGCCTGCCTCGCGCACCATGCGGATGCCGTCGGCCGTCGCCTTCTGCACGTTGCGGATGGCCTCCGCCTCGCCTTCCGCCTCGCGAATCTGGCGTTCCTTCTCGGCCTCGGCCGCGAGGATGACCGTTTGCTTCTGCGCTTCGGCCTGCAGGATGCGCGCCTGCTTCTCGCCTTCGGCCACGGTGATGGCGCTCTGCTTGCGGCCTTCGGCCAGCAGCACGGCCTCGCGCTTCTCGCGCTCGGCCTTCATCTGCTTCTCCATGGCCTCGCGAATAGCCATTGGCGGGGTGATGTTCTTCACCTCGACGCGGTTCACCTTGATGCCCCATGCGTCGGTCGCCTCGTCGAGGATTGCCCTCATCTGCGCGTTGATCGTGTCGCGCGACACGAGCGTCGTGTCGAGGTCGAGGTCGCCGATGATGTTGCGCAACGTCGTGGCCGTGAGGTTCTCGATGGCGACGATGGGGTTCTCGACGCCGTAGCAGTACAGGCGCGGGTCCATGACCTTGTAGAACACGACCGTGTCGATGGACATGGTTACGTTGTCCTTCGTGATGACGGGCTGGGGCGGGAAATCGGCCACCTGTTCCTTCAACGAGACGTGCGCGCGCACGCGGTCGATGAGCGGCAGCTTGAAGTGCAGGCCGTTACCCCAGGTCGTAAGGTACGAACCCAGACGCTCGACGACCATCGTCTCCGCCTGCGGGACGATGCGGACGCACGTGATGCCAAGCGCGATGACGATGACGAGCAGGACAATGAGAACGACAGTCATGTTAGATCCTTTCCACTATCAGCTTGATGCTTTTTTGGTTTATTACGCGCACATGCGCACCTACCTCGATGGGCAGGCCGTCAGACGACAAAGCGGCCCATGTCATATGGTCGCCGGTCTCGACGCGCCCGGCGCCCGGCTCGCCGCCGATCGCCTCGACCACGATTGCCTCCTGGCCGACGGGCGTGCTCTCGTGAGACTCGCCGATTGCGCGGTGCTTCATGATGAGCGGCCTGAAAAGCGCAAGGCACGTCAGCGAGACAACGAGGAACACCACAATCTGGATCGGCAGGCTCGTGCCCAGAAGGGCCGCGAGGAAAGCCGCTAGACCTCCCGCGACGAACCATATGGTGATCAACCCCATCGACATGGCCTCGATTACGGCCATGACCACAGCGACCCCCAGCCAAACATACGGACTCATAGGCTCACCTCCATTCGCTCGAATCGAGTATAACAAACGAACAGGACAACGCAGTAACGCGTCGCGCGCTGTCACTATTGCGTCAACGGGCACGAGTCGAAGCGCCCGGACAGCGCCCCGTCGCGCATCAAACCGCACGGAATCTATTCGCAATTGAAAATCTTTTCCTGTCTATTTATACTTATATGAATATAAATAATGTATGGACAGCGACGAAGCCGGAGGATTGATGCGCTCAGACGAATTCATGAATGCCGAGGAGGTTGCCCGCTATCTCCACCTGGGCAAGAACACCGTCTACCAGCTGGCAAAAACGGGAAAGCTCGCGTCGTACCGCGTCGGGCGCAAGCTCAAGTTCACCCTGGAGGACGTTGAGGCGTATGTAACGTCCACGCACATTTCCCCAAAACGGTCCGCCAAGGCCATCGCGCCGATCGCCCAAGAGAAGGAATTCGGCGACGACGACCAGACGCTCATTGAAGCCGCGTCGTTTGGCGAGGTGCAAGGCGACCGATTCGTCATCGCGGGCGCCGACCAAGCTGCCGACATCATCGCAAGCGCGCTCAACGCGCAAGGCGCCCCCGCAGCACGGCTCATGCAAGGCAGCTACACCGCGCTCGTAAACCTTTATGCCGGGGACGCCGATGCAGCAGTCGTCAATTTGTACGATCGTTCCTCGAACAGCTGGAACATCCCCTACGTGCGCAACCTCGCCCCCGGCGCCTCGGTCGTCGTCATACGGCTCTACGGCCGCAAGCAAGGCCTCATCGTCAAAGAAGGCAATCCGAAACAGCTCACGACATGGGGAAGCCTGCTACACGAGGGAGTGCGGCTATCGAACCGCACCAAAGGCAGCGGTTCGCGCGTGCTCCTCGACGAGAAGCTCAGCTCGCTCGACGCGAGGGGCGAGACCATCGAAGGGTATTCGAGCCAGGCGTACGTGGGCTCCACGGCCATCCGGCGCGTTTCGAACGGCTTGGCCGACGTCGCCGTCGGACACGAACGCGAAGCGCGACACGTCCGCGGACTCCAATTCGTGCCCCTGCAGTCCGAATGGGTCGACATCGTTATTCGGAAGACGCCGAAGACGCGTCCGACGATCAGAGCCGTTAAAGACCTCCTGGCAAGCGAGCACATACAGCGCGATTTCACCGCCCTCTCGCCTTGCGACACCTCGAAGCTCGGCGTCGTCGTATACGAGAGCTGATGCGAACCGCGAAAGGCCGCCTTGCCGGCGGCCTTTCGTTTCCACGTACTCTCTAGCGCGTTCGCCACCTTGCAGCGAGCGCGTCTCGCCCGCTAGATGACCAACGTTCCCTCGTCGGTGCGCACGGAGCACTGGACGTGCATGAAGAAGCCCCACTGGATGTGCTTGGAGATGTCGTAACGCGACGCCTGGGCCTGGCCGCCACCGTTGAAATCGGCAAGGTGATACGGATCGTTGAACGAGCGGGTGTAATGCTCGTTATACAAAACGATGAAATTGTCCTGAGCGTCCTTGCCGATTGACAGGTAGTAGAAGTCGAACGTGAGCTCCTTCACTTTCGCCTCGCCGCCCGTGCGCTTCACCTTCATGACGCCGGACCATTGCTTGCGGTCATGATGCTGCTCCCAGCGGCTCGTGACGTCGAGCTCACCCGTTGCGTCAACGGCGATGCCGCACCCCTCGGCCGACTTCGTCACCGTGCCATTGCCTTGCAGCGAGTAGTTGTCGTCTTGAGACGCCTCGTCGCTGCCGATAGCCGGAAGATAGGCGCGTAAAACGGCCACGTCTTCGTCGGAGAGGACGGAAGACATGGGGTTTTTCGCCATGATCTCTTCAACCTTAGCGTAGATTTCCTGCTCATCGGCGGGTACGTCGATGAGTTCGATGCCATCCTCGTTGTAGAAGTTGCCGATGGCGGTGTAGAGCTTCTCCATGGGTGAAATCCTTTCTCTTGCAGGCAGTGCTTCTTCAATGCCCGATAGTCTCTAATATATTCGTTAACATATAATTCTCATATTAGAATAATATTGCATTTCGTTATAGAGGCAAAAGAGACAAGGACGCGTCTAAACGCACGCCCCAACAGGACAAAAGTAGATGAGGATCCGGATGTGAACGAAGACTTGAAGTACATAGCCGCCATAGCAGAGCACGGCTCCATAAGCAAAGCTGCCCATGCCATGCACATATCCCAACCCGCGCTTTCGCAACGCCTCAAGAGATTCGAGTCGAAGCTGGGCGTCGAGCTATTCGACCGAACGACGATGCCGCTCCAGCCCTCTCCCACCGGCGAAATCGTGGTGCGCTACGCTTTGCGGGCGATCGCCGCCGAAGCCAACATGCGAAGGGACGTGTACAGCGCCCTCAACAACCAGAAACGCAGGCTGCGCATCGGCATATCGATGTCGCGGGCAAACGCCCTGCTCGCCGAGATGATAACCGAATTCTACGAGTCGTACCACGGATGCACCATCGAACTCAAGCACCTGGCAACACTCGAGCAGCTGCACAGATTCTTCTTGAACGGTGAAATCGATTTCGCCCTGTTCACGCCCATCGCCCCTGATCCCAGGCTGTATTATCTCGAGGTCCTCTGTCACGAGCGTCTCGTTGTCGTCGCCTCGCAAAACCTGAAGGCTCCGCAATTGTCGCAAAGCTCTGATGGAAAGATCAGCATCAGACAACTCGAGGGCGTGCCGTTCGTCCTCCCGACGTGCGGCATCTACTTCGATCCCATCATCAGCCACATCATCGACGACTCTCATACGCAGCTCGACATCGTCACGCGCGACTGCCAAGCCGAGCTCGCTCTCTCGCTCGTCGAAAACGGTTTGGGCGTATCGATTGTTCCTTCCACATATACGGCTAGGCGCCCTGCGCTCCGCGTCTTCGAGATTGCGGACATCGATGCGGGCAACGTTTTGCGCTACATTCGCAGAAACGACATCTCCCCCTCGCTCGAAGAGAAGCGATTCGTTGAAATCGTTCGCTCTTGGATCAGCCGGCAATAGCGCGTCGCAAAAACCCGACGGGCTGCCAAGCAAAACCTCTTGCGTGAGCCGAGGCTGCTCGGATTGCTCTTGCAATCTCACACAACGGTTTATTTCTATACTAGTATTATTTTTATATTAATATATTCTTATTACGATTATATTGTTCGCAGAACACCTGCACGCAGAACGTTTCCGCACCGCCCGACCCCTACGAGCGGTACAGGCGACGCTCGATCATGTGACGAAAGGAGACCAAACGAGACGGCAATTGTGACAAAACGCGAACACGAGAGCTCTGCCAACCACATGATGGCATGATGCAGTTGTTCGCAAGAACGAACGGCAACGGAAAAACCGGCCGGCAGGCGACCGGCCACACGACGAAAGGAAGTCACACCATGAAGATCAGCGCACGCAACCAGATCAAGGGCACCGTCAAGACCATCCGCGAGGGCGCGGTGAACGCCGTGGTCGTCATCTGCCGCGGCAACCACAACCC
>CAMOUE010000095.1 GCA_946626265.1 uncultured Eggerthellaceae bacterium
GGCGGCCCTGCTTCGTCGTGGCATGAAGTGCGAAGATGTTGAGTATCAGTGCCGTTCGGTCGATCACCTTGACGTCGCGGTCGACTATCTTTTCGAGATTCGATTGCTGCGACGGTGAAAGCTCGTCGTCGAACACGACGACGTCGGCGGCGTATGTCCGGCAAAGCTCTGCAATCTCCTCGGCCTTGCCGCTGCCGACGAACGTCCGCGGGTTGGGGGCGTCGAGCCGCTGCGTCGTTGTCGCTACGACGGTCGCCCCGGCAGTATCTACGAGACGCCCCAGCTCCTCCAGGGAAGCGTCGAGTGGAAACGGGCTGTTGGGCCTATCGATTCCGACGAGTATGGCACGTTCGCATAATTCTTCATTAATGTTCATGCTCACATAATAGTCGAACATCGCCTGGGCGTGTCGGGAGGCGCGCGCCAGGAACTACGTTTCCTCGACGCGAAACATGACGAACGGCCCGGGACCTGCCTCGGGCCGTTCGTCATGCGTTATTTGCCCGCCTGAAGTGCAGCGCGGACCTTGGCGGCTGACTCGTCGGACATGAGCGCCAACTTGGCTTCGAGCTCGGCGTCGATACGAAGCTCGCCTTGCTCGAGGCTGGCAGCTTCAGCGGCTTTGGCCTCGGCTGCGGGCTTCGCATGATCGGCGCTCTTTGCGGGCTCGACAACCTTCGCAGGTTCGTCGGCCTTCGCAGGCTCCGGCGCCTTCGCTACGTCCGCCTTCTTCGCGGGTTTCGCCTTCTCGGGAACGGTGGCGACTACGCGATCCTTCACCGTATTGGCCACATGGTATCCCGGCAGCATGCTCAAGCTCTTCTTCGGGCAGACCGTAACGCAGTAGCCGCACTGGATGCATGCGAACGGGTTCGTGCTCCATGTGCTCGTCGCCTTGTCGACCGTGATGCAGTCGGTCGGGCAGCTCTTCTCGCACAGGCCGCACAAGATGCACGTCGAGACGTCTATCTCGATATGGCCCTTGAGCCCGGCGGGCTGCGGCTTCGTCTCGATCGGATAGAGCACGGTCTCCGGCTTCTTGAAGAGCGAGCCGAACGTCATTTTTCCAAGTTTGAATACGCCCATGTTCTACCTTTCCGTGCAGCTGATGCAGGGATCGATCGTCAACACGATCATGTTCACGTCGGCGACGTCGCATCCCTTGAGCGCGACGGCCATGCCTGCAAGGTTCTGAGAAGTCGGGGTGCGCATGCGCATGCGGTCTAGGTACTTCGTCCCGTTGCCCTTCGCGAAGTAGTAGCATTCGCCGCGCGGCTGCTCGAGCACGTTGCACGCTTCCGAACCGAAAGCGGGCGAACCCTTGACCGGGACGGCGATCTCGCCGTCGGGGATCCTCGCGCTCAGCTCCTTGATGATCTCGATAGACTGTACGACTTCGGCGGCACGGACCTCCATGCGCGCGTAGCAGTCGCAGTTGTTCGACAGGATCGGCTGGAAATCGGAAAGGTCGCCGTACGCGCCGTTGCCGAGCATGCGCACGTCGTAGTTGACGGCAGAGGCGCGGGCGAACGGACCTACCATCGAGAGGTTGTGCGCGTCCTCGCTCGAGAGCACGCCGACGCCGTACGTCCTGTTGCGCACGGACGGCTCGTTCAGGAATGCGTTCACGATCTGCGAGTACTCGTCCTTTATACCCTCGAGCACATGGTTGAACTCGTCGAGCTGAGACTTGTCGATGTCGCGGAACACGCCGCCGACCTTGACGACGGAGAAGATGACGCGTCCGCCGGTCGTCTTCTCGAACAGGTCGAGGATACGCTCGCGCAGGCGCCAGCAGTGCATGAACAGGCTCTCATGGCCGAACGCGTCGGCGGCGAGTCCGAGCCAGAGGATATGGGAGTGGATCCTGGACAGCTCGTGCCAGATGACGCGCAGGTACTCGGCACGTTTGGGGATCTCGACGCCCATGAGGCGCTCGATTGTCTCGGCGTAGCCCATCGAGTGGCCGAACGCGCAGATTCCGCAAATGCGCTCGGCTACGTAGACGAACTGGTTGTAGTCCTTCTTCTGAACGAGTCGTTCGAGCCCGCGGTGCACGAATCCGATTTGCGGAATCGCCTCGAGGACGACCTCGTCCTCGACTACGAGGTCGAGGTGGAGCGGTTCGGGAAGAACCGGGTGCTGCGGCCCGAAAGGAATGATCGATTTCTGACCCATGCTACTCCCCTTCCACAGCCGAAGCAGCGCGCGCAAGCGCGGCGCGTACCTTTTCGGCCTTGTCAGCGTCGAGCAAGGCAAGCTTTGCCTCGAGCTCGGCATCGTCTATCGCATGTCCGGCGGGCGCGTCGGCGCCAGTCGCATCCACGTTTGCAGGCTTGCCCGCGAGCGCGGCCCTGACCTTCTTCGCCTTCTCCTCGCCGAGGAGCGCGAGTTTCGCCTCGAGCTCATCGTCCCGCCCGGGCGCATCGGCGGCGAGGGCCTCGCCGACGGCGGTATTCTCGGTTGGCGACGGCGACTGGGCGGCGCCTGAAGCTTCCCCGGCCTTGGCGGCAGGCACGGCGGTTGAAGACGCGGCAGCTGCGGATGGGGCTTCTTTTGAGGATGCGGCGGCTGCGGCTTCCTTGGCCTCGAGCGCGGCACGCACCTTTGCAGCCTTCGCGGGATCCATTTCCTTTAGCTTCTCCTCGAGCTTCGCGCGCTTCTCGTCGCTGAGCTTCCACGACGACTGCGCAGCCGGCGCATCGGCCTTCGAAGCGGCGCCTTCGGACGCTCCCGCGGCTTTGGCGGCCTTCGCAGCGGCTGCCTTGCGCGCCTTCTCGATCTGGGCCTTCTGCTCGGGCGAAATTATGCGCATCGGCTCTGTCTCGGCAGGCGCGTAGAGCCCGCCCTGGAAGTCGATGGCGATGTCGCGCATGTCGACGCCGAACAGCTCGCGTGCCTCGTTCTCGAAGACGAACGCCGCGAGGAAGATGTCGGTGATGGACGGTACGGGGTCTTCCTTCGTCACGCCCTCGATGCGGTAGTTGACGACGTTTCCGTCCTTCATGAACGAATAGTACAGATCGACGTTCGGCTCGTTGTAGGCCGCGTGCGTCTGTATGAAACGCCAGCCCTCGTCCTTCATGCGATGGGCGGTGTCCCTCAGCCGATCGAGCTGCAGGGGGACGAACTCTGTAGCGAGCGCCATGCTATGCTCCTCTCTTCGAGGCCTTGAGGGCCTTGGACTTCTCGTCGAGGATCCCGAGCGCCTGGACGACGCCGTCGATGATCGCCTCCGGGCGCACAGCGCATCCCGGGGCGTACACGTCTACGGGAATTGCCTGGTCGACGCCGCCCAACACGTTGTAGCAATCGTGGAAAATGCCGCCCGAGCAGGCGCATGTCCCGCACGCGACGACGACCTTGGGCTCGACCATCTGGTCGTAGATCTGTTTGACGACCGAGATGTTCCGCTCGTTGACCGAACCGGTGACGAGGAAGATGTCTGCATGCTTGGGGTTTCCGGTGTTGATGATGCCGAAGCGCTCGACGTCGAACCCGGGGCAGAGCGCCGCCAGGACCTCGATGTCGCATCCGTTGCAGCTCGAGGCGTCGTAGTGGATGACCCACGGTGATTTAGTTGCGTAACTCATTTTCGACTGACCCTCCTAAACGAACATCAAGAAGATGATGTTGAAGCCCCCGGCCACGAGCGCGACCAGCCAGGCGGACTTCAGCATCGCCTGCCATTTGACGCGGGCGAAGTTGTTGTCGACCCAGATCTCGAAGAACCATGCGGCGAGCGCGACGACAACCGCGATGACGAACGAGACGGGGTTCATCCAGAGGAAGAACATGCCCGTCCATCCGAGGAACAGCACGGTCTCGCACCAATGCATGACCTCGACCTTCGCGAGCGTCTTTCCGCTCATCTCGGTCGTGGTGCCCTTGACGAGCTCCTGGTGCGCATGGTGCGACATGGCGATGTCGAACGGCGACTTGCGCAGCTTGATCGTGAGGATGAACAGGAAGCCGAGAAACGCCGGCCAGATGATCGTGATGACGGGTTTGTCGAGCAGGAACGCGTCCGCGACGTTGAACGACCCCGCTGCCATGTAGAAGCAGACGGCCATGAGCAGCACCATCGGCTCGTATGACATGACCTGGAGCGTCTCGCGGCCGGCGCCGAGTTCGGCGTAGGGGCTGCGGGAGGAATACGCGGCCATGATGAAGAACAGGGACGCCATCGTGATGATGAAGGCGCTCATGAGCAGGTTTCCGCCGCTGAAGAAGATGCCGCCCGCGAACGCGGTGAAGACGAGCGCGCACGTCATGTACACGCCGTCGACGCCGCTGACGGTCACATCGTCCTTCTCCATGAGCTTGCGCACGTCATAGTACGGCTGCAGCAGGGGCGGTCCTACGCGGCCCTGCATGCGGGCCGAGATGATGCGATCGAGTCCGGCGAGCAGGCAGCCCACGATGGGCGCCACGATCGCGAAGGCGACGGTTCCTATGAGTATATATACAAATGACATGTCTTTTCGTCACCTCTCTCTAAAGCGCCATCGGGAAGACGCCGCTTGCGACGAACGCGCAAACTATGATTGCGGCGCACACGATCTCGCCTGCGAACTTGATCCTCGACTCGCCGAAAATCGCGTCGAGGTACAGGTTCCTCGACGTCGCGACGGATTCGCCCGAAAGGCTGTTGCGGTACGTGCGCGTATCGGAATCGACGGAGACGCCGGCGAGGTAGACGCCCACGCGCTTCTTCTTGGAGGCGTTGACGCCGCCGAAGAGAACGACGAGCACGAACACGGCCAGAATCGACGAGATCCAGAGGTTGTCGATGGCGATGTCCTGTCCCAGCTGTCCGAACACGCCGGTCAGATACGGCTCTACAAGGTAGTGCGACATGATGGGCAGCGCGATGCAGGCGACGACCGCTATGCAGGCCATGAGCACGAGCGAGATCCACTCGGAGGGATGCACGGTAAGCTCGACGTTGTCGGGATTGCCTGCGATGCCGGAGAGCTTGCCGAGCCATTTCGCCCAGAACATGAACGTGGCAGCGGAGCCGAAGGCCAGCAGGAGGATGAGCACGACCTGCTGCGTGTCGACGAACGAGACGAGCGTCGCCCATTTCGCGATGAGCATGCCGAACGGGGCGATGAACATGCACATGATGCCGAGCATCATGAAACGCGCCAGGCGGGGCATGCGCTCGAACAGCAGGTCCATGTCCTCGATGTCGCGGCTGCCGATGTGGTGCTCGGCCGTGCCGACGCACAGGAACAGCAGCGACTTCGCAGCTGCGTGGAAGATGACGAGCAGGATAGCCGCCCAGACCGCCTCAGGCGTGCCGACGCCGGCGCATGCCGTGATAAGGCCGAGGTTCGCAATCGTGGAATACGCGAGCACGCGCTTAGCGTTCGTCTGCGAGATCGCCATGAACGAGCAGAGCATGAACGTCAGGCCGCCGACGAGGATGACCATGAGCGACGGGAACGTGCAAACGAGGAAGAGCGGCGCGAGCTTTATGAGCAGGAAGACGCCGGCCTTGACCATCGTGGAGGAATGGAGCAGCGCCGACGTAGGGGTCGGTGCGACCATAGCGCCGAGCAGCCATGTGTGGAACGGCATCTGGGCTGCCTTCGTGAGACCCGCGAAGGCGAGCGCGCAGACGGCGATGGATGCGATGTCGGGGCGCATGAGGCCCTTGAAGAGGAACTCCTGGAACGAGAGCGTTCCCATGGCGATCGCGCACACATAGAGCGCCACGAGGAAGCCGATGCCGCCGGCCAGGTTCATGATGATCTGGCGGAACGCGTTGTTGATGGCCTCGTCGGTGCGCGTGTAGCCGATGAGCAGGAACGAGCACACGGTCGTGATCTCCCAGCCCGTGAACATCCACACCATGTTGTTGCTGAAGACGATGACGTACATCGCCGACAGGAAAAGGAACATGATCGCGAAGAACACATGGCGACGGTCGGTTGCGTCCTCGGGCTCGTGCTCCTGGAAGTCGCGCATGTAGCCGAGCGCGTAGACGCAGATGCCGCTTCCGATGATTCCGATGATGAGCGCCATGACGATCGACAGCGAGTCGATGTAGAGCCCCTCGGCCACCGGGGCGAGATGCGCGAAGCCGAACTCGAACACGAGCGAGCCTATCACCTGGACGACTGCCAGTATCAGCGCCCAGCGATTCTTGTACTTCACGCTGAAAGCGATGATGACGGCTGCGATCGCGATGCTGATAGCCGTGCCGATGTAGTCGACGAAATGCGACGCGAAAGGTATCGGCGCGTAGGCTGTTCCGATGTTCTGGACTGCCAGAACGATCGAGGCGACGGCGATCACGACCGCCGAACCGCCCACGATGATCGCTCGAGGCCAGTCAGCCCTTACGAAGAGCAGCACAGCTGCCACTGCTAAGGGAAACAGTATCAAGAAACCAATAAGAGACACGTACTCTCCCCTTTCCCCATACGATTTTCCATTCATGAAATATTAAATCACTGCCGTGCCCTTTTGGAAACAAACCGCTCGTGTTCGGTAAAAGGCCAGCTTACGCGCGAGCGGTCGGTTTTCTGGTAGCGAACGGCTCGCTTTGTGCTCCCGTGTTTCAAGCTGGTTAACTGGGCAGTGCCTCGTCGGGCGCGGCAAATGCACGGTTGCTACGTGGAGGTTCGGCCGCGGAGTAATCTCGACAGCCAGGCGATCTCGGCGGCGGGTTAATCTCGACAGCCAGGCGATCTCGGTGGCGAAGTAATCTCGACAGCGAGACATGGCGAATGCGTGTGGCGGTTGCTTTACAAGTTAATATAGTGCCGTTAGTGTCGGATTTCGCGGGGCAATGAGTTCCGCAATCTGCGAGATCAAACTTTTACAACTGATATAAGGAGATTGCCATGATCGTTACAACTTGCGATGTTCTTCCCGGGCAAAACGTGCAAGTGCTCGGGCTCGTCAGGGGAAACGTCGTCACTTCCAAGCACGTCGGCCGAGATATCATGGCCGGTTTCAAAAACATCGTGGGCGGCGAGATCAAAAGCTACACGGACATGATGAACGAAGGCCGCAACATTGCGGAGCAGCGCATGATCGCAGAAGCCCAGGCGCTTGGCGCCGACGCCATCATCTGCGCCCGCTACGCTAGCGCTTCAGTCATGGAGGGCACGCAAGAGATGCTCGCCTACGGTACCGCAGTACGTTTCGTCTAAAGCATGGTGCCGCAGCCACGTTTATTTAGTTTCACAGCCACGTTTGACGGACGTAGTTGAGTTCCGTATGCAAATGATGTGTTTGCTAAAACGGGTTCTTGCAAAAGGCCGGCAATACGACTAATATACACTCTCGCTGACGGGTGGTGGCGCAGTTTGGTAGCGCACTTGACTGGGGGTCAAGGGGTCGCAGGTTCAAATCCTGTCCACCCGACCAGGAAATGCAAGGTCAGATGCTCATGCATCTGACCTTTTCATATTTTGCGATACGAGCGGAATGAGGCACGGGCATATGGAACTCGCCCCAGACGATTCCCGAGCCGTATGGGCATCAGAACCTATAATGCACATATACCTCCAAAAGTGTACATATTTTCAAAATGCGATGACTAAAATACAGTGAAATAGCAGGTCACAGAAATTGCCCTGAAAAATATGTACACTTTTTCAGCATGATCCTGAGTTTTCAGCATTCCAGTCGTCAGCGGGCTATTGTTCGTCTGCCTCTTGGCTCCCGATAGCCCATTTCAGGCCGCGCTGGACAACTTGGCTCTGCCGCTGGCGCACAGAACCAAAGGCCCCATCGAATTCCACAAAACCTTGTGCGACGAGGAAGATCCGGCAGTCCGAAAACCGTTACGAAAGCGGTTACCACACCAGCGCAGATTTGCCGTATGATTTCACTATCGTCAAGACGAGACCGGAGGTGGTTCCCATGAAGAGAGAAACATTCTACCGTTGCGCAACGTGCGGCAACATCGTCGTCAAGGTCGTTGACGGCGGCGGCGAGATTTGCTGCTGCAAGCAGCCGATGCAGGTCATCGAGGCCAACACGAGCGACGCCGCCAAGGAAAAGCACGTACCCGACGTCAAGGTCGACGGCGACAAGGTCATCGTGAACGTCGGCAGCGTAGACCATCCCATGGAAGAAGACCATTACATCCAGTGGATCTACGTCGTAACAGAGGAAGGCGTGCTCGCGCGCTGCCTCAAGCCCGGCGAGGCGCCGCATGCCGAGCTCGTTCTCGGAGGCCAGAAGCCGCTCGCGGTCTACGAGTACTGCAACAAGCATGGCCTCTGGAAGTTCGAGCTCTAGGCTTCAACTCACCTTCACAGTTTTCAGCTTTCCCGGAGAAGTGAATCTGCGAAACGGCGGAAGGCGATAAGGCAGAGAGCGGAACGTCGGAAAGCGGAACGTCGGAAAGCGAAAAGGTGGACGCGCACTGCGTCCACCTT